>JACIZP010000046.1 GCA_014359355.1 Calditrichota bacterium
CTATCTGCACGGCCTGGCGGGCGATCTGGCCAGGGACGAACTCGGGGAGCGGGGGATGCTGGCGGGCGACATCATGCGGCAAGTGCCCGCCGCCCTCCGACGCACGGAGGAGGCCTGCGCGTGAGACGCCTGACTCCAGCCCAGATGGGCGCCATCGGCTGGGCATTGCTCATTTTCGTGCTCTCGTCTCTGCCAAAGATTCCAACAATCCCCACGGGCTTTCGGCCCATTGACAAGGTAGCCCACTTCGTGGAGTACTTTGTCTTCGGGCTGCTGCTGGCCGGCGCTTTCGCCCATTCCTCTGCCCACCGCCTGATGCGACGCAGCCTGGTCATGGCAGGGATCCTGGGGGTCGCCTATGCTGTCCTTGACGAGTTTCACCAGAAGTTTGTGCCTGGGCGTTTTGCCACGGTGGAGGATGCAATTGCCGATACGCTGGGCGTGATGGTTGGCTTGTTGGTCTACCTGCGGTGGCACCGCCGTCAGCTGCGCGCCCAGATGGTGCCTGAAGCTGCGCTCGGGGCGCATGGACCTTCTTCCTCCGGGTCGGCTGGCGGGTCGCGGGCAGAGGAGCGCTGAGTATCGGGCGAGCACCTCTTTCCCCAACGGTCCGGGCCCGTGTCGTGTGTGGTGGCCATATGCGAGCAAAAAGACCATTCTCCCTGTCTGGCGTTCTCTTTCTGATGCCCTTTACCCTTTTGGCGTTCGTGCCGATCAAAGCGGCCGGTCAGCTGCCTGTGGATGAGCCACGCCTCGTCATAGGTCTCAGAGGCGGCGAGTTCCGCGTTTCGCTTGACCGTTTCGAGGAGGTGTATGCAGGCCGTTGGGGGCTGTGCTATGGGGCCGATGCCGCGCTGCGCGTTCATGGCAACCTGTACGCCTTTTGCGGCGGCCGTCGTTTCGAAAAGACTGGCAAGGAGGCTTCTCGGCCGCAGGAAGTTCTCACCTCCAGCGCGTACTGGCGCGAGAAGTGGCTCTTGTTGGGCATCAGACGGTGGAGTTTTGGCGAACGCCGATGGGGTTCCGCGGTGGGGCTGGGCTATGCCTTCTTTTGGGTCGAGGAGAATCCTGACGCGGCGGTGCTGGTGCCGCGGCAAGGCCAGGGGACCCACCAGACGGGCAGAGGCTTTTTCCTCACCGTGAGCATAGATTATTCGTTGAGGCCCTGGCTGGGCGTAGCTTCCGAAGTGGAGATCACTTCCGCCGGGGTGGGCGGCCGCACCGGATTCGAAGGCTCAAGCATCGGCGGCTTCTTCTTCTCCTTAGGGCTGAACATTCGGCCATTTTGAGCTTCGAGCGCTACTGCGACATAAGGACAGGAGGGGAACGTGAGGTTGACGGAGTTCATGGACAGTAGCCTCATCGCCTTGGATGTGAAGGCGAGGAGCAGAAACGAGGCCCTGCGCCACTTAGTGCGCCTGGCGGCAAAGAGCGCTGCGTTGCGTGACCCGGAGACCTTCCTGCGTGAAGTACTGGCGCGCGAAAAATTGGGCACGACTGCCGTGGGCGATGGTGTCGCCTTCCCCCACGCGCGCAGCGAAGCCGTCACCCAGATTCTTGTCGTGGTGGGACGCCTGAAGGACGGTGTGGATTTCGGCGCCGAGGATGGGAAGAAGGTGCGCTTAGTGGTGCTCATGGGCACTCCACCCAAGGACATAGCTCGCTACCTGAAACTGTTGGCGCGGTTTGCTGCAGTCATGCGGCAGGAAGAACTGCGCGAGCGGCTGCTGCACGCGAGCTCCCCCGCCGACGTGCTCCGTGCCATTGACCAGGCAGACACCACACCGGAGGAGGAGTAGATGGATTCTGCTCACGGGCGGGCGGAGCGGTCCCGCGCGGCCCGCATCCATCCCCTTCGCCACACCGGCAAATGGGTGTTGCTGAGCGTGCTCATGGGCGTAGTGGGCGGACTGGCAGCTATCGGCTTTTTCGAGCTTCTCCAGCTGACCAGCCATCTCCTCCTTGGTACCGTCTGCCATTATCATCCTCCGGCTCCGGCGGGCGAGGCGACGCCGGGGCCACCTGGCGCAACACTGCCCGTGCGCTGGCTCCTGGTGCTCATGCCTGCCCTTGGCGGACTCTTGGCAGGAGCGATGGTGTTCTTTCTTGCTCCCGAGGCGGAGGGTCATGGCACCGATGCGGTGATTGACTCATTTCATCGTCATCGCGGGCGCATTCGCTCCCAAGTGCCTTTGGTGAAGGCCATATCTTCCATTATAACCATCGGCTCGGGGGGAAGTGCCGGCCGCGAGGGGCCCATCGCGCAGATCGCTGCCGGTTTCGGCTCGGTGCTGGCGTCCTTGCTGCGGCTCACCGATGCGGAGCGACGCACTCTGCTCACCTCAGGCATGGCCGCCGGGGTGGGTGCCATCTTCCGTTCCCCTTTGGGCGGGGCGCTGTTCAGCGTGGAAGTCCTGTACAAGCGCGACTTTGAAGCTGGAGCCCTCATCCCTTCGCTCATCTCCTCAATTGTTGCCTATTCGGTGTTCACCTACCGCTTCGGCTTCGGCCACTTGTTTTCCGCACACGTGGCGCCATTCGAGCGGCCGGTCGAACTCCTCTTCCACCTGGGCTTAGGAGTGGCGTGCGCCGCCTTGGGAATCGTCTTTGTCCGGGTGTTCTACGGGATGCGGGACCGCTTCTTTCGGCAGCTGCCGGTGCCCAACTATCTGAAGCCGGCAATCGGCGGCCTCATGTTGGGCGGCCTTGCCTGGTTTGTGCCGGAGGTGCTCTCCGGAGGCTATGGCTTTCTACAAATGGCAATTGATGGGCACCTGGCCTTCAGGACGTTGGCGGTCCTGGCCTGCGCCAAAATTCTCGCGACCTCCTTCACAGTCAGCTCCGGCGGGAGCGGCGGAGTCTTCGCGCCGTCCATGGTCATCGGCGGCATGCTGGGTGGAGCCTTCGGTCAGGCGGCCAAACATTTTTTTCCGCACCTGATCGCTGACCCCAACGTGTTCGTCCTGGTGGGAATGGGAGCCTTCTTTGCGGGCGTCGCCAAGACGCCGATTAGCTCCATGCTCATGGTCTGCGAAATGACCGGTGGCTACCAACTCTTAGTCCCCATGATGGGCGCAGCCTCCGTGGCCTATTTGCTCACCGGGCAGACCAGCATCTACGAGAAACAGCCCATGCGCATGGCCGATTCCCCGGCCCACGTCGGGGACTTTACCTTCAATGTGCTGGAGGAGCTGAGCGTCCGGGATGCCTGGCGCCCCTCCGCGAAGGTGATCGTGGTGCGCGAGGACATGCGCATGCCGGAATTCCGCCGCATCGTGGCGCAGCATGAAGAGTCGTACTTCCCCGTGGTTGATCACCACAAGAGAATTGTGGGAATCATATCACTGCGCAACGTCCACTCCGTGCTTTTCGCCGAGGACTTGGACCGGGCTCTTGTTGCCCGCGACCTGATGGTGCCGCCGGTGGTGGTCACGCTCAACGAGAATCTCCACAGCGCCCTGCAGAAATTCGTGGCCAGCGGCTACGGGCAAATCCCTGTGGTTGACGAGAGCGACCCCACCCGCATCGTGGGCCTGCTCTCACACGAGGACCTCATCGAGGCCTACAACCGCGAACTGCTGCGGCGCAAAGGGCAAGAGGAGGCCCTCAAGAGGAGGCGTTGACCCCCGGTGACGCGGGCCCGCCTTTGCCTTCACAGGGGCACCTTGGCAGCGCGCAGGCGGGTGCGACGGTAGTGGCTCTTTACTTGGTGCACAAAGGCCTCTAACCGCGTGGTGAGTGCCGCGGCGCTGGCGTCGCCGTACACCAAGCTGGTGATGGGCAGGTTGCCGTGTTCCCTCCCGATCCGCTTGATGAGTGCCGCGGTGGCGTTGCCCACCATGCAGTTGAAGCAGTAGGCATTGATGACCCCGTTCACCCCGCGTCGGGCAAACTCCACCACTTTCGCCACATTGAGCAAGAGGATGCTGGTGGTATCTGCCCCCACGTAGGGGCGCACCATGGCCTGAATCTCGTCATAGCCTGCGTCGGGCGCCAGGCCCAACCGCTCGCGGAAGCGCTCGCGAATGAGTTTTGCCTCGTGTTCCTCCGCCAAGACCAGGGCCGTAGACTTCAGGACCTCGGTCGCTTTGCGCCTACTCAGGCCACGCTCCAGGGCGTGGCGGGCGCCGAATTCGGTGGTATCCACCAGGAATGGCGATGGCCACACCTCGCACCCCATGGCCTCGAGGCGGGAGAAGAGCTCGTCATTGGCAAAAGGATTGATGCGCGTGTAGATGTCGCCGGCCACGCCCACAATCGGCCGCGGCTGGTGACGGCGGAGCTCCACACCTTCCAGGCGGGCAATGCAGTGGTCCAGGGCAAAGCCGAGGTTCACCTCTCCGGCCAAGGCGAGCTCGATCTCTTTGAGGCTCTGCTGGTACGCCCGGTCTGCGCTCCCCGGCACCCTCTCGTACGGGCGCACCTCGCACGTGGCTTTGAGCAACAGGTCGATGATGACCAGCCCTCGCCACAGATTGAGCATTCCTGCTGGCTTGAGGAGGGCGAGAAAGCCGGCGGTATCGGGCGTCATGACCTCAAGGTGGTCTACGGCCAGCTCCTTGAGGGCGAGGGCGTGTGCCGAGCCATACTGCGCCAGCAGGCACGGCATGGAAGTTCCGGGGAAGAAGAAGACGCTGTCCTCCGGCAGTTCCCTGCTCTTGATGAGCTTTGCCATGTCACCAACCAGCAGGGAAAAGGGATGGCATTCTTTTCCGGAGCTCAGTTGGGTGCCGAGGCGGCGGCTCTCCTCATCAGGGGGCGGAAGAAGTTCCACCTGGTGACCTGCAGCTCGTAGCACCCCGACAAACGCATGAGCATGGTCTGCAAAGTAGGGGATGAAGAAGTGGCGGACCTTGGCCGCACGCTTTTCCTTCTCGCCTGCGCTAAGTACCCCTGGTGCCCGCAGCGGGCGGGGCGTCGCCTCGATTTCCTCCAAGAAAGCCTCAAGACGCGTGATGAGGCCGGCTTCACCTCGGTGTTCGTCAAATTCGAGAAAGAGATGAGGCTTGCCCCGCAACACGCGCTCTAAGTGCTTCTGGGTAAAGCCATCCGGACCGCAGCCAAAGTTGGAAACGATGATGGGAAAGAGCCGCTCGTCGCGCAGCGTGAACAGGGCGGCGCGCACCATGTCGCGGGGGAACTTCCAGGGCAGGTCGCTCCACTGCTCGCCCAGCCGAATGCTCTTCAGGGGCAAGAAGCTCATGGGGATGGCAAGGATGCCCAGACGGCTTAGGTGCGCTGCCAAGTTGAGATTGAGATAGGGGTCGAACGTGTTGTACGGGCGGCCGAGTACCACGACTGCCCGGTCGAACCTGCCCTTGAGGATCTCTTTACCCCGCTTTTCCAAACGGGCCTTGAATGCGGCGTAGCTGCGCTTGGCATGACGGTAAGCTGCCACCAATTCGTCCTCTTCCACGCCCAGTTGCTCCCGCAGGGCCTCCAGCCCTTCGGCGAGGCCTTCGAATTCCTCGGTGAAGCGGATTTGCGGCGTGAGCACCCGCGCACGAACTGAGGCTTCAACCATGTAGGGGAGCGCCTGGGTGTAGAGACAGGCGTGGCTGTGGTCAGTCTCTCCCGACTCGGTGGGCGGCAGCTCCAGCACCGAAGGGAGTACCACCAGGTCGACGTCCTTGTCCAGGAGCTCCAAGACATGCCCAAAGGTCGCCTTCACGGGTAGACAGCTCTCCGAAGGGAGCGCGGCCATGGCGCGCGCTAAGAGGGTAGGAGAGCTCCGCCCAGACAGTACCGGCTGGAAGCGAAGCTCGCTGAACAGGCTTGTCCAGAAGGGCAGGAGGTCGTGGAAGAGCGAAGCTCGCGGCAGTCCCACCCGGCCACGGACCTCGTCGCTCTCGGGCGGGAGGTAGGACTCCAGCAGAGTAACGTATTCGGCAAAAAGGTCGGGCAGCGCCGCACGGCTCGTCCTCGAGGTCTCGCGGCTGGTGTAGCGCTCGCAGGTATCGCCAAAGTGCACCACCTCTGTACCGAAGTGGATGCGGTTGACCTGGCAGCGGTTGGCACAGTGGGCACACTCAAAGCTCGAAACGGTGTACTCCTGAACGAGCTCCATGCCGCGAAAGCGCGTGGGGCGCCTCTCCTTCTGGAAGTGGCGTTGTGCCAAGAGCGCGGCGCCAATGGCACCGGAAATCCGGTTGTAGGGATGAACCTTTACCTCCTTGCCGAGAATGGAGGAAAAGGCGGCCACCACTGCCTGGTTGGAGGCGACGCCGCCCTGGAAAACGATGACGTTGCCAATCCGGCGGTTGCCCACGACCTTCTCCAAGTAGTTCCTGGCGATGGAATAGGCCAGGCCCGCTGTGATGTCCGGCAGGGGCACACCCCGGGCCTGGCTATGCGCCACCTCGCCGTCCATGAACACCGTGCAACGGCTCCCCAGGTCGACCGGCCGGTTGCTGGCAAAGGCCAGTTCCGCGAACTCGTCGATGATGCTAATGCCAAGGCGCTGCGCTTGTTCTTCCAAGAACGAGCCGGTACCAGCAGCGCAGATCTTGTTCATGGTGAAATCGGCAATCCGGCCCTCCTGTATGCTGATGTACTTGGAATCCTGGCCACCGATTTCGAAGATGGTGTCGGCCCCTGGGAAATAGAAAAGGGTGCTCACCATCTGCGCGGTGATTTCGTTCTTCACGACGTCGGCGCCGACAAAGCGACCAGCCAGATGGCGGCCGCTCCCCGTGGTCCCCACGGCCAAGATCTGCACGTGCCGACCGCACTGCCGGCGGAGTTGGGCAAAACCCTCCTGTAAGGCCTCGATGGGGCGACCGCGCGTGGGCAGGTATACCCCCGCCAGCACCTGACCCTGCTCATCGATGAGCACGAGATTGGTGCTCACCGAGCCCACGTCCACGCCGAGAAACGCCGGCGTTGCTGCCGCAGACAGTTTCTCGCCTTTGGGCTCTGGCACTGCGCTCATGGCGGGGCGCACCAGGGGTGGCAGACGATCGTCGCGCGCCTCTGCGCTCGCGGTGGCGGCCGTCAGGTTGCGGCGCAAGGTGCCCAGGCGCAGCACGGGCGCCTGCTGCTCCTGGGCCGCGAGGGCGGCACCAATGGCGGGGAAGAACTCGTGGTAGGGGGGTAGCCCCGCCTGGTCCGCTCCGAGGCGCAGCACTTCGCGAAAGGCCCTCACCAGCCCTTTGTTCGCCATTGCCCCGCCGATGAGCGCCACAGGCAGAGCCAGTTGCCGGCCGGCCAGCACCGTGGTGACAAAATTGCGGGCGAGCGCCAGGCAGAGGCCGTAGGCAATTTCTGCCAGCGGCGTCCCCTTCTGCTGCAAGTGAATCATGTCCGATTTGGCGAACACGCTGCACCGGCCGGCGATGGTTGCGCCACGAGGCGCCTGGGCGGCAAGCTCGCCCAACTCTTCTACGCTGATCTGCAGTCGGGCAGCCTGCTCCTCCAAAAAGGCCCCCGAGCCCGCAGCGCACAGCCCGTTCATGGCATAGTCGGCAATGCCAACGTGGTCACCCCTCCGGGAGGGCTCCAATTGGATCCACTTGGTAAACTGCCCACCCACTTCGATCAGCGACGCCACCTCCGGGCAAAGATGGCCGGCACCACGAGCAGCAGCCAAGAGCTCATTTTCCACGGGCAGCTGAAGCAGCGCGGAGAGGAGTTCCTTGCCCACACCGGTCACAGCTACTGCGACAGCCTGCCTCTTGAAGCGCCGTTCCACCTGAAGGAGCATTTCCGCCAAAGTTGGCAAGGGGCGGCCCTTGGCTGGACTGGACAGGGCCAGCTTGACGTCGCCGCGGTCGTCTATCACTGCGATCTTCACATGCGAGGAGCCCACATCAATTCCGCACCACATAGTCTTCACCTTTCAGTCACGGTCGTCTTCTCCATGGGTAAACGCAGCACGCGGGGGCGCCGGCCACTTCCCGACACCCCCGCGCGTCGCATGGTCAGGCAGGCCAGGTGGAGCACCTGCCTGCCCAGGCACAATCTCACTTGAATTTCGCTAACAACTCCGGAATGGCGTCCTTGTGCACCATAAAGACCAGAACCTTGAGGCGCACATAGTCGTCGCGGAAAAAGAAGTAGCCCTTGTGCTCGCCGCGGAAGGCACTGGAGCCCGAGTCCTTGATCAGGAACCAGTCGTGGTCGCCAATCCGCTGGTAGCCCACCACGTGGATGGCGTGATCATCGGAGGTGGTCCGGTTGTAGATGCGGAACTCGCGCGAGTCCTGGTTGATGTAGGCGGGCGGAATGTCGAAGGTGGGGACGATGGCCACGTCGTTCTCGCCGCTCTTGCCGGGCTCAGAGGTGTCGGCAGCCAGGGCAGCGGTGTAGCCGCGTTGCAGCGCCTTCTTCAGCGCCGCGTAAAACTCCTCAAGTGGCACATTGTAGTACTCCTTGGAGTGCCACCAGTTGTCGGGCATCTTGTACTCGGCCTTGGTGTAGAAGGGCTCCGCCTTGGTGGACATCACCGACACATAGTCGTCCAGAGGGAGTCGCAGCACGTTGGCGAGATACTCACGCGGCGTCATGGTCTTCTTACCCACGGTGATGGTCGTCGGCGGCTCGCCCAAATACTTGTTCAAGGTCATCTTGATGTTCGCGAGCACCTGCTCTTCGTCCCATAGCTCGTGGGCCTTCACAAACTGCAGGTAGTCGAGCATCTCCCGTTCCAACTTGCTGTGGTCATGCCCTTCCTGGTCTGCTTTGCGGCCGAGATAGGCGGAGGCAGGCACCGCTCCATATTGCTTCATGCGCTCGATGACCGCATTGAGCTCGGAACCCTGGGCAAAGTGCGAGTCACCTTTCTCGCGTACAAAGCGGCGGGCTTTTTCGATGTACTCGTGGTAGACGGTGTACATTTCGGAGAGTTTGGTTTCGCCGCGTCCCAACCTCTTGAGCTCTGCCTCCAAGAACGAGGTTGCGGCAAAGGCCCAGCAGGTGCCGGTGCGCCCCTGGCTCAACGGGGGGAGATGGAAAAGCGGGGCGAAGGACTCGACAGAGCTTGGCTTGGCAAGGGTGGAGAAATCGAGGGTCAGCACAGCTCGTTCTTTGCCTTGAAACTCGGTGACCTTGTAGACTACGGTGTCGGGCACCACCTGGGCCAGGCAGCTGAAGGTCCCCGCAAGCAGAAGAACGCCGATAGCAACAGGCAGCCAGTTTGCTTTCATGGTGCACCTCCTAATGTTGTGAATCCATCTCGATTCTGCGGCGCGCCGACCTTGGTCCGGGCGCCAGTTGCGCCTCAGGTGCTGAGTTGCGCTGAGAGAACTTGCCTCAATCCCCGCGGCTCTTTGCACAACACGAATACCCATCGGCCGAGCTCCCCGTGGTGATTCACCGCCCGCACCCACCGCTTTACCGCAGTCTCTTTCTGGCGGTCTTGCTCCGTCTCGAAGCCCTTGACCTCCAGAATCACCTTGAGCTCCTGCCCATCCTCGCACCGCCAGCGGATAAGGTAGTCCGGCCGATACTCGTGCCGCACACCCTGCCACTCGTAGGGGATGGTAAAGTCCAGGTGGTCATTGCGAGCATAGGCGACCACCTGCGGCATCTGCTCAAGCTGATACGCCACGCTGTGCTCCCACGTGGGTGCATCGAGCACCACGTGGCTGACGTGGCTCTTGGTCGTGCCCACGCAGGGTCGCACGGTGCGGAAGAGGACCTCGGCGGTCGAACCGATCGGACGGAATCTCTCGATCACCGGGAGGATCGGTGGCTCTCCTGCTTCGGTGTCCGGTTCGATCGCGCCGGTTAGACGCTCGAGGATCCGCTGCTTGTACTTGAGCAGAGCGACCTCCTCGAGCGGGGCGTCCTGTTTGAGAACGACGCGCTCTTCCAGGTACTGCCACACGGCGTTGAGCACCTGGGGAAAGATGGTGTGCCTTGCACTCCAGTCTTCGCGCCTCTCCTTGAGCCGCCGCACGAGTTCCGCCGCGATCTCGTACACTGTCGCCTGGAGTCGCCGCTCTCGATGGAACGGGTTGCGGTCGTGCACCACTTCGGGACCGGGCCCCAGACGGTCGGGCCGGCCGATGCGATAACCCGCCGCCGGTTTGACTGTCACCTCCGTGGGCTCACTGCCCGGGTCAATCTCCAGATAGGGAACGCCTTCCAGGTTGAGCCGGATACGGCTACGGACATCAACAACGTACCCTTCCACGCGCGGGAAGGTGATTTCGAGGTCTTTCCGTTCCGGCAGCGCCCTCACGAGCGTGGAGACTCTCTGCACCTCGGTACGGCCGACAGGCTTCTTCTTGACCGGGATCACCTCAAACGGGACACCGGAGACGTCCACATACTCCGGCTCCGAGAAGTCGTCGTAATTGAGCCGCCGCAAGCCCCGCCCCACCACCTGCTCACACAAGAGCTGGGACGTGAAGGCCCGCAGGCCCAGGATCTGCGTAACATTCTGGGCATCCCAGCCCTCGTTAAGCATCCCCACGGACACCACGCACCGGATATGCTTTCCGGGAGGGTCGCCTTCGCCCTCCCACTCAAGCTTGCCAATGGTGTCCACGACCTTGCGCAGCCGCTCGGCCGCCTCAGCCTTTGTCTCACCCTCGATCGCCGTCTCCGCTTCGGCCAGAAGTTTGGTGTCGATTCGGAACGTCACCTCGCCGTTTGGGCCATTGGCGAGTTCCGGCAGCACATTGCCCCGAGCAATGTGCTCATGAACGAGCTTGGATAGGTCGGTGTTGTCGCAGACCGTAATCATCACGGGGGGCACAGGGGACCCTGCGCGCTGGAATTCGTCGAAGGTCTTCTTCCACTCCGAGGCCAGGGTGGCCAGCGCTCCCTCGGCCTCCCGCAGCACCGACTCGGGCTTGGCGCGACGGCGGGCCGTCTGCCGCTCGGAGGCGGGCAGCGCCTGGTTGATCGCCTCCCACAAGCGGAAGTATTTAGGGAGGAGTGCCCCGGTGTTGTCGTCCACCGGCACGCGCGGAATCTTGACGATGCCCGACTCAATGGCGTCCACCAGGCCGAAATCTGACACGATCCAGGGGAACGGCGCGCCTTCTTCGTAGCCGCTGCCTTTGATGTAAAAAGGCGTGGCCGAAAAATCGGCGCAGAAGTTGATGCCGCGCGCGGCGGCGATGCGATCCAGCCCGCTGACCCAGACTGTGGCCTCCTCGCGCTCCGCGCTCTCGTCCGCAGAAAGCCGTGCCTTCACCTTTTCCGGAAGCGGCGCGGGGCGGTAGGCATGATGTGCCTCGTCGTTGACCACCAGGATGTTCTGCTTGCTGCCGAGCTCCTTGAGCACCCGCCGGCAGAAGGCGGCATCGCTTTCGATCCCCCGCTGCACCACACTCCTCGAACGGCTGTCATCCTGCGGCTGGAAGAGGTGCCAGTTGGTAACCTCGAATTTGCCCTGTTGCAGCCGTTCGAGCAGCCCGCGAGGCACCAGATCGAACTTGTCATAGTAGTTGCCAGGCTTCCAGGGCAGGAGAACCTGCAACCGCTCCCGGATAGTCAGATTGGGGCAGACGAGGAGCACGGCATCGGAGAAGCGCCGGTCCTGGGGATTGGCCAGCTTGTTGAGCACC
>JACIZP010000047.1 GCA_014359355.1 Calditrichota bacterium
CCCATTTTGGGCGGGCACAAGGCCCGCCCCTACGATGGTTGCCCCATTTTGGGCGGGCACAAGGCCCGCCCCTACGATGGTTGCCCCATTTTGGGCGGGCACGAGGCCCGCCCCTACGGTGGTTGCCCCATTTTGGGCGGGCACGAGGCCCGCCCCTACGGGTTCAATTTCGCCGCGCCAGGCGTGGTAGGTGCGGGCGATACGCTGAATCTCCTCGTCGGTCAGTTCCCGGTGGGTGCGGTCCACCATGCGCCCCATTTTGCGGGCATCTATGAAAAGCACCTGACCACGGCGATCCCGTAACGGCTTTGCCTGCCCGGCGGGAGGGCGCCCGCTCTTATCGCGGGCCAGGAACCAGAGGCAGGCCGGAATCTGGGTGGAGTAGAACAGTTGCCCCGGCAGGGCGATCATGCAGTCCACCAGGTCGGCCTCAATGATGTTCCTGCGGATTTCACCCTCTCCGGCCTGATTGCTGGACATGGAGCCGTTGGCCAGCACAAAGCCCGCGTAGCCGGTGGGCGCCAGGTGGTGGATGATGTGCTGTACCCAGGCAAAGTTGGCATTGCGCACGGGCGGCACGCCGTACTTCCAGCGTTTGTCCTCGCGCAGGAGTTCGCCGCCCCATTCCTTCATGTTGAACGGAGGATTGGCCAGGATGTAATCGGCCCTGAGGTCGGGGCAGCGGTCGTTGTGGAAGGTATCGCCCTGTTCAATCTTACCGTCAATCCCCCGAATTGCCAGGTTCATCTTGGCCAAGCGCCAGGTGGTGTAGTTCGACTCCTGGCCATAAATGCTGATCTGGCTGCGGGCGCGGCCACCGTTGCCGTTGCCGGTGGCATGGGCCTCGATGAACTCCACCGACTGCACGAACATCCCCGCCGAGCCGCAGCAGGGGTCATAGACGCGGCCCTTAAACGGCTCGAGCATCTCCACCAGCAGACGGACAATGCAACGCGGGGTATAGAACTCGCCGCCTTTCTTGCCCTCGGCGCTGGCGAACTGGGCCAGGAAATACTCGTACACGCGGCCCAGTACATCCTTGGCCCGGGCGTCGGCGTCGCCCACGCGGATGTTGGTAACCAGGTCAACCAGTTGGCCCAGACGCTGTTTATCCAGGGCGGGTCGGGCTAGTCTTTGGGGAGCACACCTCGCAGCGAGAGGTTATCCCGCTCCACCGCATCCATGGCCTCGTCTATGACTTGCCCGATGGTGGGCTGGCGGGCGTTTTGCTGGAGACGTTCCCAGCGGGCCTCGGATGGCACCCAGAAGATGTTGAAGGCGCGGTATTCGTCGGGGTCTTCCGGGTCGGCACCCTGGTCACGCTCGGCCTCGAGTTTCCGGTGGTGGTCCTCGAAGGCGTCGGAGATGTACTTGAGGAAAATCAGCCCCAGCACGACGTGCTTATACTCGGCGGCGTCCATGGAGCCGCGTAGGGCGTCGGCCATCTGCCAGAGCTGCGCTTCGTAGCCGATATTGGCCGCGGTGACGTGGTTGCTCAGGCCCGTGGTGTTCTGCCTACGACCCATGTTCGTCCTCCCTCAACCCGAACGGGGCAGGCCCGCAATGTATCGCAGATCTACCGATCTCCACGCGGGGATAGCCGGTCATCTCGAACAACTCGCGCCGGGTCGCCCAAAAGCCCAAGGCCTGGTCGCACACTGACCTCCCGGGCGCGGCGGCGTCCGCCTTTCCTGGGTCACGTGCTCGACCACTGCAGGGAATGGCGGTTGCCACAGTTCGGAATCACCCCTCTCCCCCCATGCCCCTTCACCCTGCTACCCATATACACACAAACCCTCGCCTGCGCAGTGGGGCTGGGCTCTGCCGGCAGAGATCAGGCACCCCACGCACAAACTGCAAGAGAAAGGACACGCAGAGGTCATCCTGGCATCCAGGAGTGGTCACTCCACAACACACGTGCAAATGTAGGGAATTGCGGAGAGAAAGTCAAGCCTTTCGCGGGTCAGGGGATCACCGCAGGAGCACCACCTTCTGTGCCTGGCTGCCTGCCTTGCTCCTCAGCACACACAGGTACTGGCCACTCGGGAGGAGCCTGCCCTGGTCATCCTTCCCGTCCCAGGCAACCCGATGCGCGCCCGCCACCTTTTCCCCAGCCACAAGGGTGCGCACTTGGCGGCCCAAAAGGTCGTAGACGACCAAGGTTACTTGCTCGTCAGCCGGCAGGTAGTAACTCAGCAGGGCCGTGCCCAGAAACGGATTCGGCTGCGGTGGCAGCAGACGGAACTCGCCGGGCATCTCCCGCTCCGCAGGCGTTTCTACAGCGGCAGGCACCTCCACGCCATTGACAGAAGCAGCCTCCAGCAGATAGTGGATTACGGCAAAGCCGTACAGCGTCCGTTTCACCGGCCCAACACCGGGCGCGTACCATTCCACCCAGTCATTGTCGCTCCCCGAAAACCTGAAGAGGAAGCGATAACAGTTTGTGAACGTACCCGCGGGAACGGTCACGGTGTCTGTGGTGCTTTCCAGGGACACCGTCCAGTGGCTACCGGAGCGTGGCGCGGAGACTATCCACGCCTGGCCAATTTCGGCAGCAAAGTCCAGCCAGCACCTGGGGGTGTCGGTCGTGGCAACTACCAACTTGTTCTCCTCGCCAAACCGCACGTAGGCCCATCCCAGCTGCGGCAGGCCATCTAATTGGAAGAAAAGCTGCCCGCCGACGCGGAGTGTGTCTTTCACCTCCGAGTGCTGCTCACCCGTGAACCGCCACCAGTTGCCAACGGCCAACGGGAAGTAGCAGGCCAAATCGCCACCCTCGAGCCCCAACACGCGCGTGAGCGCCTGGCGCGCAGAGGCGCGCACGTCCTCGTCCGGGTCACTGAGGCAACCGCGCACGAGGGAGATGACCTCCGCGCGGCGCTGGCTGACACCCTGGCGCAGCTCGGCAAAGAGCAAGGGGTTTGCCACATCCTCGCCAACCCAGGGGCTCGTGCAGGCGAAGAGCCGACCGATGACCTCCAGCGCGTGCCGTCGCACCCACCACTCAGGCGCACCCACCGCCAGAAGAAGCTCCTCTGTGCTCCTGAACACCGTCGCTGCGTATCGGGCCGGAATGTTCCACAGGTGAATGCGCGGGGAGGAAAAATCTTGCCGCCACTCTCCAACCAGCCCCACGGACAGGTCGGGGCTCACCGTCACGTACCAGTAGTGGCGATCAATGCAGCCTGACGGGCAGTCTCCCCATCCCTTGGAAAAGGCGAAATGCCACACCCCGTTCTTTCTGAAGGCCTGGATATTGTCCCCGTCTCCCACGTAGCCGTTTGGCTCCGCCGTCAGGACCCCGGCGCAGGCCTCATAGAGGCGCGCGAGGAGTGGCGCTTTCAGCGGCGTGGCGAAGGTGAGCAACCACCATTGTGCCTGGCCCGACGGAAACAGAGCCCGTACACTCGTCAGCAAGAACTCGCGCCCAAGGGCATCCACCGCTTGGTTGCCCGTCCACAGCTCGCCCCTGGCCCAGGCCTGGGCCCAGGAAGCATCCGCATTCACCAGCAGTTCCGTGGGCACATAGTCAGGAAAGGCGTGGACCGACTCTACCGCACGCACAGCTCCGCGCGCCGCCTGGAGCGCCTGGTCGATCTCCTCAGCCAGGGCCATATCCAGCGGAATGCCTTTTTGCAGGCGCAGGGCCAGGATGATGGCATCCTGAGTGAGGGGCGCAGCGCGGTTCTCGTAGCGCCACACGCCATCGCGGGACGTCGCTATGTACACAACTCCCGCAGCGGAGGGGTCGGCAACCAGGCGGACAACGCCAGAGGTGAGGGTCTCTTCCACTTTTCGCATGCGAAACCACTGGCGACCTCCGTCAAAGCTCTCCCAAAATCGGCACGAGCGGTTGCTCCCGCTCCCTGCTGCCCACACGTGCAGGGGGTCGCCCGTGTCAATGGCCAGGCCCTTGAAATCGGTCCCTTCCTCCTGCAGCGCGAACCGCCACGCTTTCCCACCGTCGGCGGTCTGCACCACGGCGCCCGTCATCCCCACAAGCACGGTGTCGGAGCACCGCGGATGAAAAGCCAAAGATAAGCAACTATTCTCGAGGGTCACAGAGGGAGGAAAAAGCCGCTCCCAAGTGTTCCCCGCGTCTGTTGACTTGGCCGCCAAAGGGATGAAGAGGCACGTCCCGCCGCCCACCGCCCACACGGTGCGCCTGGCCGGATCCACCTTGAGGTCACGGACCGTGGCAAAGGGCCACCGGCAGACTCTTTCCCATGCCTCACTGCCCAGTGCTCTCCGGTAGACGCCCTCGGCACCACCGGCGAAAGTCTCGCCGCAGATACGTGGGTCAGGAAATCCGTCGAGCGCAAAGACGGCCAGCACCTCGGAGCGATCGAGGCCCTTGTCCATGGGGGTCCACTGAGAGTCGCTCGGGGTCCAGCAGTAGACGAGGGCTGTATCGGCACCATAGCCAGACGGTTGAGCTCCCGCGGCGATGCACCAGCCGAGCGGCCCAACATCATGAGGGTAGAGGGAGAGGATGGTTACCTCTTCCAAACCGAGTGAACGCCACTCTTTGCTTTGGGGATCTTGCACAAAGACGCCGTGTCTTGGGGTACCAACGAAGAGCCGTCCGTCATGGATGGCGAGGCATGTCGGCTGGTACGCCGCCATGCCCAAGGGCTCTAAGCTCTGTGCGAGGACGGAGGTACCAAGGCCGATGGTCAGTATCCCCACAGTAAGTCTTCGAAGCATTCCACCCTCCTCCGCGAAGCCGCATTTGCCCAGGCAAGAGACGCGCTGCCCCGCGGTAGTCGATTAAATGATTGGCTGTCCACTGCACGCACCCGCCCCCGCGTGCGGTGCGGCCCGAATGCGTCAGACTTCGACACCGTCCCGCCCGTCAAGCCGTTGGGACTGAGCCCACGTGCGAACGCTTTGGCAGCCGCAACGAACGATCATCGCAACAGCACCATTCGCCTACTTGTCCTCAACCCGCCCCTCTCAATCAGGTAGACGTAAACGCCACTGGCGACTGGCGTGCCGCAAGCATCTAAGCCATCCCACAGGACTGAGTGTTCGCCAGGGTGCAGGACGCCATCTACGAGCGTCGCTATTTCGCAGCCAAGCAGGTCGTAGACCTTGAGGCGCACGTGACGCTCTTTGCCTTCGTCAGGCAAAAGGAAACGGATGCGGGTGGAGCTATTGAAGGGGTTGGGAAAGTTCCCTTCGGGATGTGCCTCCTTGAAGACAGAGACCGTGTCACTTGTCACAGGGGGCGGGTCTGAAGCAAAGCACCTTGCTTTGATACCTCCAGAGCCTGTCTGCCAGCACGCGACAAAGCCGCTATCGGCAAAAGGCGCAAGGACAGGGAAGTTGTGGAGCAATCCAAACTCGGAGCGGCCATTCACCCGAAACTCCGGTCCCTTCGGGCTACCGTCGGCGGCGACACGCCGGGCGAAGATGTCGCATTTTGATCGGCCATCACTACCAGGGCGAGGCCAGTGCCGCCAACAGAAAAGCAAATCTCCGTTGCGCAGCATAGTAACACAAGGTTCGAGATTCCATAGATCCGGGGCGGGAGTATTGACCACGAATTCAGGCCCAAGAGTGGTCCCTCCCGGCGACACATGTCTGGCGCGAATATCCTGCCAATACTGATAGGGCGCTCTGGCCCAGCAGACCACCACCCCTCCGTCCCGCAGACTGCTCAGCGATGGCCTGGCAAAGGGCGCAACGTCCGCTCCAGTCACTTTGGTCTCAGCGCCAAGCCTGTTACCTAAGGAGTCAAACTGCTGGCAGAGAATATCCTCCCGGCTCTCACGGGTGTCGGTGGCCCACGATCTATGCCAGGAGGCGGCGAAACCGCCGTCGCTCGAGGGCACAACCTGGACCAGTTCCTCATCTCCCTCCACAGAGGTGTGAACCTGGAACTCGGTCCCCATGCGACTACCGTCTGCCGCAAAGCGCTGGGCAAACACCCCGTCTTCCCACCCATCCTGATCTTGGCTCTGCCAGCACACCACAAAGCCGCCGTCGCGGAGGGAGGCCACCGCAGCTCGCTGCTGAAAACCGGGAGTATGGGAATTCACCCTGAACTCCGGACCCAGCCGCTGGCCATTTGCCGAGAAACGCTGGGCCCATACGTCGGTTCGGTCCTCGCTTGGCTGATAATGGTTCCAGCAGACGACGAAGCCTCCGTCGGCAAAGGACGCCACTGCCGGCTCGGTGTGTCGCTCGCTTCTGGACGTATTCACCCGAAGCGGTGGGCCACTGGCAGTTCCGTCGGCAGCAAATCTCTGACAGTGCACCTCCCATCCTGGGGAGTCGGATCCTTGCGCTTGCCAGCAGATGACGAAACCGCCGTCGGCTAGGTCGGCGACCGCTGGCCAGCTTCCGCCTGTCACGCTGAACTCGCAGTCGGCGCAGCCTCCTTGCTGGGCATGTACCTGCACGCCGAGGAGCACGCAGCATCCGAGCATCGCTCTGATCAGCTCAGCAAAGCATGGAGTTTGTCTCACAACTTGTCTCCAGGGGGTTGATTCACCGCATCAACACCAGCTTCCAGGTCGCTGCCCAGGACCCTGCCACCAGACGACAGAGGTAAACTCCACCCGGCAGGTCGCTTCCCTGTTCGTCACGACCATCCCAGCCCACCTGGTACGCCCCCGGCGTCTCAGGGCGATCCACCAGCGTCCGCACCCTCTGGCCAAGCACGTTGACGACCTCCAGCCGCACTCGGCCGGGTACCGCGACTGCGTAGCGAATGACGGTCCGCGCAAGGAACGGATTCGGGTGGCTCGACAGCAGCGCGAAGCGCGCGGGCCCACCGGTTGCCGGCTCGTCCACCGACTGCCCGCCGCGGTAGATTTTTGCCATGCGCCGGTACAAGATGCGGTACGGCGCCTCGCTGCCATCCGTCCACACCACGTCCAAGGAATCGGCGCGGAACTTCTTGTAGCACACGCTTGGGTAGCGACTTGGCACGCCGTCGCGCTCGCTCACCGGCACAGGGTCAGGATACAGCAAGGTGCCATCGCGCGCCTGCATGTAGTAGACCTCGTCCTGGCTCACCCAGACCAGTGCGCTGGACTTGAGGTAGACGTCATCCACGCAGACCATGGCCTCTCCCCACGTGCTCACCTCTTCGTCGAAATGAGCGGGCGGGTTACCGAAAAGGAGCAGACTGTGGAAGCCGCCGCCACTTCCGTGGTCCCACACCACATGCACAATCTCCCCCTCCCCCACGGAGATTGCAGGGTGCCGGTGCGTCAGCAAGGACCTGCCTGACGACAAGTCCAAGGGGAGTGAGTCGAGGGGCGGGGTCCAGACACGTGTCCTCTCATCCATACGGCGGTAGCAAATCCTTTCGCCACCGAAGGTGGTCGAGTCCGCCCAAACGACGTGTACACTTCCGTCGTCAAGAAAGCTCAGATTGCACGCCAAGGCGGCAAACCGCGCATCCGCGCTCTGCTGGCCAATCCCCCGGAAGCAATACGAGGAGGGCTCGAGCGAATCTATGGGCAGCGAGGCAAAGAAGACGTCGTGCCACGTGCCTGTCGGGCCAGAGACTTGCTGCCGCCAGGCGAAATACAACTGCCTGGCGCCGGCCTCCACCACGGGGAATTCCGCGGTCAGCTTTCCGGAAAATGCAACAGGGTTGAGCGTCGACGGGAACGTTTGCCAGGTGTTACCACCGTCGGCGCTCCAGGAGCAAAGGATCTGCGTACTATCTTGGCTTTGCCACACCAAGAAGAGCCGGTCGTGCTCATCGATGGCCAGCGAGGGAAAGCACCCCTCGGCCAAAGTCACCGGCGCAGACCAGAGCTTGCCGTCGCTGCTGCGCACGAAACAGACCGTGGGCCGGCCGTCGATGAGGTCCTGGTAGACCAGATAGCGGTTATCCCTGCTATCCCTCACCATGCGGCGGCCGTTGTTGAAGGCGGTGGCCAACGGCGAGGAGGAGGTGGCCACCAGTACGGGCGATTCCCCCGTGGGCGCACCCTGCCCATGCAGCGGCACGCCCGCTGCGGGTGCCCCAAGGGCGAGGGCGACTGCAAGTAGAGTCTCGCTTCTCATGGCACCTCCCTTTGCTAGAAGAAGAGCTCTTGCTACCGCTGCGGCGGCGCTGCCTGAGAGGGACGGAAGGACTTCCCGGTGGCAACTTCGTGCTGCCAATAGGTGCCGTCCGCCAGGCCGACCTGCATATAGTCCTCACCACCGCCGATGAGTGACTGAACGGGGGAAGGATAGTTCCTTTCCCACAAGATGCTTCCGCTTCGCTGCTCCAGGACACGTAGACCGCGTTCGGTACACAGGACGACGTAGCGAAGGGAGAATTGGCAAGGATGCTCCTCCAGCCGCAAAGGAAGCCGCCAGACCAGCTTGGCATCTTGGTCGAAGCCGAAGGCGGCCGAAGAGGAAAAGGCAACCTCGATCAGCTCCTCCTGCGGCGGCACTGGACATGCGGCCCCTTGGCGCGGCTGTCGCCAGGGCAGCTCATTGCGGCGCGTCCAGCTGGCGACCAGCTGACCTGTCTGTGGGCGGAGGCGTACGTGCACCATCTCCCTGGCAGTTTCAACGGTGCAGGCCACCAGGGTGCAATCGGGCGGAATACTGTCCGCGCCCACTCCGACAAGCTTCCCATCAGCAGACCAGCGCCAGAGTTCCTTGCCCGTCGTAGGCTCGAGGGCCACCAGGACCGCCGGCTCGAAACTGCGCGCCAGCCAGATCGAGTCAGAGAAGGCCCATACTCGAAACTCCGGCATGGGAGTTTTCCACAGGACCTTGCCCTTCTCGTCAAAGGCGAATACGAACCTGTCGGTGGAACCGACGTACAGGGGTCCCTGGGGCTGCCCGGCACAGGTGAGGCCAAGCAACAAGACGCACAACCAACACTTTTGCGCGCTCATCGACTGTACCTCCTGGCATGGTCTTTCCGCCCAACCGCCTCAAGAGGCTGACACTGCACCAGCTTTTCCCCCCGCCTCTGCGCCCACTCGGCTCCCGGGCCGTTTCTTCGCGCAGAGAAGAATCCCCTCTGCCACGCAACGCCATTGTGCCCGCGTGGGGTCCCTCGTCAGTCGCGGACCGACGCTAACCCTTCTTTCCCGTTGCACCCCTCATTCCCGGCTGCGGCAGATAAAGCATCTTGATCGACTTGTCGAACAGCTTGCTTTTCAGACGACAGAAGTAGACCCCCGCGGGGAGAGGCACACCTCTGGCATCCCGGCCATCCCAGCGCAGCTGGTGCCAGCCGTCCGCCTGGAGACCCTCTGCCAACGTCCGCACCTTGCGGCCAGCCACGTCGTAGACCTCGACGGCGATCTGGTCCGTCGTTGCCAAGCGAAAGGAAATCGTCGTGGCCCCAATGAAAGGATTGGGGTAGTTTTGCGCAAGGCACCAGGACTGCTCCCGGGTAGGTCCGCCGTGCACCACCACCCCACGGGGCACATGGAATCGCACAGCCATGATATCCCACTTCCCGCCCCGAAAGCTCTCCCACGCCAGCCAGGCAGTGTCGCCGAGCACAGGAGAAATCACCGGCTTGCGGTTCGGAAAGGGGTCACTGGTCACCCTCTCGGGCCGGTCGTAGAGAAAGGGCGTGAAGAGGATGTCGGCAGAATCCCCGTGCAGGTGCGTCCATGCGCACGCCAGGGTTCCGACACAACCGAGCGGCAGATAGCGTAGACAGGGATCCACCTCTGCATGCAGACTGGGCGCGAGGTTAGTCGGTTCGCCGAAGACCAAGGAATCTGGCTCCAGCGCGGCAGCCATGCCATAGATTTGCTGATTACCCTCCGCGCTGCTCTGCCAGACTAGCGCGCTGCTGGGCGGAGAGAACCCTTCCGCCATCTGCGGGCTCGTCTCATCCCACGAGCTATTGGTGACTTGAATCGGGTCGGCCCAGTTCGCCAACTCGGGCTCCCACCAACTGAGAAAGATATCCCAATTGCCCGGCGCATCTCCCTGCCACACGAGCCAGAACCGATCTCCTCGTCCAAATGGGCTTGCAGCGAGGAAGGGCTTCGCC
>JACIZP010000048.1 GCA_014359355.1 Calditrichota bacterium
CCGTGCTTACGCAGCATGAGGCTGAGGGTAGTCGACTCGCCCCCAGGGATGATCAAGCCTTGGCACTTGCGCAGCTGCTCCGCTGTCTTGACCAACAGCGGCGCCACGTCCAGTTGCGCCAGCATCTGCTGATGCTTCTCGAAATCGCCCTGCAGAGCCAGGACGCCGATCCGCGGTTGCTTCACCCTGACCCTCCTACCATCCGCGCACAGCCATGCGCTCTTCCTCGGGCAGGCTGGCGACATCGATGCCACGCATCGGTTCGCCAAGGCCTTCGCTCACCCGCGCGATCAGGTCAAAGTCCAGATAGTGGGTGGTGGCCGAAACGATGGCCTTCGCTCGCTTGGCAGGATCGGAGGACTTGAAAATGCCGCTTCCCACAAACACCGACTCGGCGCCCAGTTGCATCATCAACGAGGCGTCCGCTGGGGTGGCCACTCCTCCGGCGGCAAAGTTGGGCACAGGCAGCCGACCGTGTTCCTTGACGTAGCGCACCAGTTCCACCGGCGCTCCGAGGCGTTTGGCCTCTGCCACCAACTCCTCGTCGCCCAAAGTGGTGATGCGCCGGATGGCCGACTGCACCATGCGCATGTGGCGCACCGCTTCGACTATGTTGCCGCTCCCGGCCTCGCCCTTGGTCCTGATCATGGCCGCTCCCTCGGCGATGCGGCGCAAGGCCTCTCCCAAATCCCGGCACCCGCAGACAAACGGCACTTTGAACTTCCACTTGTCGATGTGGTGTTCCTCGTCGGCCGGCGTCAACACCTCACTTTCGTCGATGAAATCCACGCCCAAGGCCTCGAGCACCTGCGCCTCGGCGAAGTGGCCAATGCGACATTTGGCCATGACCGGAATGGAGACCGCCTTCTGAATGGCCTTGATAACCGCCGGGTCCGACATCCGCGCTACGCCACCTTGGGCGCGGATGTCGGCCGGTACGCGCTCCAGAGCCATGACCGCCACCGCGCCGGCGTCCTCAGCGATCCTTGCCTGCTCGGCGTTAGTCACGTCCATGATCACCCCGCCCTTGAGCATCTCGGCGAGGCCGACCTTCAACTTCATGTCTTCGGCTGTTTTCATCTATCAAAACCTCTCTACAAGACCCTTGCCCTGTTTGTTGAGCGTGCTAAATATATCAAATCGGGGGGCAAAGTGCAAGGAGCAATCGTGGTGCGGATGGAGGCAGGCAACTCCTCCCGGGGCTGCGGTCACCGCCAGAGCTGTGAGGAACAGGCCCGGCCTTCTGCCTCCTGAACCTTCCCTGCGCCACCTCAGGCCGAATGCGCTTCGGAGAACGGGCGTGCATCGCCTTCATGCGATGCACGCGGCCCCGAGGCCGCGTACCGAAGGGACTCCCGAACCCCGCAAGGCATGAAGGCATTGCGCTCCGACCCAACCTTCAGGACTGAAAGCCCGCTCTTCCCCGAGTCGCAGTACGTGAAGGCACCAAGCTCCAACTGCGTCCCGGGCGCCGCCTCTCAGCTACGCGGAAGCCGCAATTCATCAAAGCAAAAGGAAGTCCGACGACGAAAGAGTTCGTCAACGACGCTTCCCGCGTCGCTTTACGGCAGGAAGAGCTCAGTCAGCCGGTCACCCACGGCCATCAGGCTGGGCTCATTGCGGTTGGTCAACACGATCACACTGAAGCGATCGTCCGGGTAGCGCTGGATTAGAGTGGCAAAGCCGCAAGTGCTCCCGGTGTGGTGCATGCGCCGCCGGCCACGATAGACGTCCAGCCGCCAGCCATGGCCGTAGGCGGTGCTTGTGCCGTCGTTCAACAGGCCAGGGGTGAAGGCCCTCTCAAGCGTTTCAAACGAAACAAGGCGTTCGTCGTACAGCGCCTGGTCCCATCGCAAAAGGTCGCGCAGCGAAGAGTAGATGCCGCCGTCACCGAGCACGGCACTGGTAGGGCTCTGGTCCCGAAACACAAAGCCGCCTTCGGCAAGGACCTGGTAACCGTAAGACCTACAAAGCACAGGCGGCCCATTTTTCTCGTAGGCAATCGTCGAAGTCATGCCCGCCGGGATGAACACGTTCTCACGGAGAAAGTCGGCGAACCGCTTCCTTGACACCTTCTCCACCACCATGGCCAAGACAGCATAGCCGGAATTGCTGTAGCGAAACTGGCTCCCCGGCGGAAAGTAGGTGGAATCTTGTTCCATCATCATGCGCAGCACGTCAGCGTCACTCACCTGCCACCTCATCGTATCGGGGAGCAGGGACTCGTAGTCGATGAGCCCAGATGTGTGGTGGAGCAGATGGTCGATGGTGACTGCATCTCCATAGGGCGGAAAAGCTGGAAAAATCTCCCGCAGGGTCTGGTCGTAGCGCAACAGCCCGCGCTCGGCCAAGATCATGATGCACATGGCAGTGAACTGCTTGCTCACTGAGGCCAGGCGGAAGTTGGTACACTCCCGCACCGGCTGCCTCTGTTCAAGGTTTGCGAGTCCATAGCAACGGGTGACGATGGGGTGCCCCTTGTGGATGACCATGACCGCAGCGCCCGGCACCTGGCCGCTGTACGCACGGAAGAACTCATCCACCTGGCGCAGCTTCGTGTTCGCACAGCCGCACGCGAAAAAAGCGCCTGCCAATGCCACGCTCAACCAGGCTTTGCTCAGCATCCACCAGTCTCTGCAGTCCATTGACCTGCCCTCCGGCTGCGGCTTCTACCTGAGAAGCACGCAATGGCCTGCAGTCGTCTTCCCGCACGCCTGGAGGCGATAGGTGTACACGCCCGCGGGCAGAGCGCCCGGTTTCCACACCACCTCCGTGTATCCGGCCGGCACATAGCCATCTTCCCGGGCAAACACCTGCTGCCCAAGCGCATTGAAGATAGTCAACCTCATCGGCCCAGGTGCCGGCACCTGGCAGCGAAAGGTAGCGTAGGGGTTGGACGGATTCGGGTAGACCTGCACAGCGAGGGAACGGCTTTCGGGCAACCATCCTTCGGGGGCAGAAGTAGAGCGCAAGCCAAGGATCGCGCAGGCCTGGGCCAACATCCTGTCCATGGCGTACAGGTGTTTCATGTGGTCATCGGCCGTCTCACCTAAGTAGCCCCGGAGATGGAACTGCCCCGTATCGCAGCGCGAGTACTGGAAGCCGATTTCGTCGGTAAACGAACAGGGTACGCGCTGCGCGCCGATTCCGGCAATGAGGTAATCGGCCGTCTGGGTGGTGGACTGATACCCGGCCGTCTTGATGCTAGAGTGCGTGAGGAGCATCACCTTTCTGCCGGCAGCCGCATCGCGGGCCAGTCGCAGAAAGTCAGCCATTTGCGCAGCCATCAGGCCGGGGTCAGAATTGCAGTGGAGCCCGTCGGCGAGCGTGAGGGCGTCGAGCCGAGCGTAGTAGGCAGTGTTCTTGAGGACTTCGCGCACGCCAGCATAGCCGGCGCTGAAGGAGGTCACAATGAGCCATCCCACGCGAGGTGTGGGGACGATCCCCCGGCCCGCCAACTCGCGAAGCGCAACGTCCAGAATCGCCGCAAAGCGACTCTGGTCAGAGAAGTAATTCTGGTAGGGACTGGAGAGGGCGCCAAGGTGAATGTTCACCAGTGCGGCGTTAACGCGTGCCTTATAGACCTGGTTCTCTGCAGCCCACGAAGCGCCATGCAGGTGCACCACCAGCACGATGCCTCCATCACCCGGAGGCTCGAAGTAGTCGGGCACGAACAGTTGGGCAAACTGGCCACTCGCCCTGCTCAAGCGCAAGGAATCGGTCAAGTCCACCCGAATGCCCACGCCGACTCCCTGCCCCAAAGTCGCTGCGGCGCCCACCAGCCACAGGATGCAGCAGGCCAAAGCTCTCCTCATCTGCACCTCCCGCAATGTATACACAGCAATTGCCCCAGCCGCGAATCCCCCCACGACTTCCGCATGGGACAGGCAGTGGCTTCAACTAATGCGTTTCAGGATTTCCTGTAGGCGGTCAAAGACCATCGCCGCGTACAGGTGGTTGCCGTGCGCCGTGAGGTGAATTCCGTCTTCTTGGACAAAATCCGCAAGCTTGACATCCCACTCGCTCATCATCATCGGCAGGTCAATCACTGGCGCCTTGAGCTCGGCGGCCAGCAGCCGCACTGCGTCGTTGTACGGCTGGAGGTTGGCATGGAGCGTTCGCCCATTTCCCTGGGGCAGTTTGGCGCGGGAAAGAGGGTGGTTGACCACGAACACGCACACCCCCTTGTTCGCCCGGCATATGCGATGAAACTCCCGCAGGTTCTTCTTGTACTCCTCCACACCTACGGCCGGCACCCGCCTCCATGTCGGATGGTTGCAGTCATTGATGCCGAATTCCACCACCAGCACCCCAGGCAGAAGTGGCAACACATCGTCCGCAAAGCGCGCTAAAGCATTGGCGGTGGTGTTACCTCCCACCCCGCGGTTGAAAACCCGGTAGGTTCCGACCCGCCAGTCATCGAGGGCAATCTGCAACACCGTCGGCCAGCGGTCGCCCTCCGAGCGGTCGGCAGCCTGAGTGATGGAGTCTCCAAAGCAGATGATGTTCACGTGTTCTCCTCGAGTATGCCCCCTCGGGCTACATCTCCCCGGAAAGAGCCTCCAGGTCGGCGAGCACCTCCTCGGCATGCTTCTCCGGTTTCACGTTCTCGTACACTTTCGCGATGCGACCGTCAGGGCCGATGAGGAACGAGGTCCGCATGGTCCCCATGAATTCTCTCCCCATGAACCTCTTCTTGCCCCACACGCCGTAGAGCTGCACGACTTCTTTCGTCTGATCGGCCAGAAGAGGAAACGACAGACGGTACTTGGCAGCAAACCGGGCATGGGAAGCCACCGAATCGCCGCTGACGCCCAAGACTTGCGCACGGAGCTTGTCAAAAGACGGAAGCTGGTCCCGAAATGCACACGCCTCCTTGGTGCATCCCGGAGTGTCGTCTTTTGGATAGAAGTACAAGAGCACCCAGCGCCCGCGATAGTCAGAGAGGCGATGTACCACGCCATTCTGGTCGGAGAGTACAAAATCAGGAGCAGGGTCACCAGGTTTCAGTTTCATGAGTCCCTCCTCAGCAAGCACAGTTCAACTCGCGTGCAAGGGCGTCATTAGTCTCCCCAGAACCAGATCCCTCCACGGTTATTGAGGTAATAGAACTCGTCGTTCAAGATCCTGCGGTGAAGTATCTCTTCCTCGGCCAGTTTCTGGAACATGGCCTTCCCCTGGGGATCATCGGTCCGGGTGGCCAGGGAGCGATAGCGCTCGTAGGCCTGGGTTTCGGCCTCGATGGCCATTTGGAGAATGCTGAGCGCATCCTCCTTGTTCGGCTCAATCTTGCCCTCGACCTCGGCCTTGGGGCGATAAGGCGCAAAGCTTGTCCCTTGGTAAGTGGTGAAGGTGCCGGAGGAAGTGAGTGAGCTTCTCAACTCGGCCAATGCGTCGTAGTGGCTCTGCTCAAAGTTGGCGAGTTGCGTCAGCAAGTCTCTGCCGCGCTCGCTCGCCACCTTTGCTGCGGACTCGGCGTAGAACTGCTGCGCTTTCTTCTCCGCCTCCATGGCCAGGTTGATGGCGTCCATGATTGTCATCTGCTGCCCCATGCTCCTGCCTCCTTTTCTGCTACGTGCACCCTGCGGTTAGAACTTGCCGTCCATCTGGAATTCCGGGATGCCGAGCCAAAAACCGGTGTGGTTGATGTGGTCCAGCTCCGCCTGGATCAAATCGTAGTGCGTGTCTTCCCATTCAGCAAGGCGCAGGAACATGGCCTTTGCTTCGGCGTTGCCGGTCCTGGCTGCTTGCTCCCGGAAGAAGGCTGCGGCCTTCCTTTCCAGATCGAGGGCGGTCTGCAGTGCGTCCACCTCTGCTAAGCCCGATTCGCCTCTGGTCTTGAGCTGCTTCTCTCTGATGGCCGGGGCGATGCGCTCCACCTCAGACCTTGGGATCTCCACCTGTCTGAAGGGCTGGCCTTCCAGCATGGCGCGCCACTGCCGCTCAATAATCTTGCGGTGCTCATGCTCATCCATGGCCAAGCGGATGAACATGTTCTTGCCGGTGATGTCTTTGGTCTGCCTTGCAAACTTGAGAAAGGTGGTGAGCCCCTGATCCTCGATCTCAAGTGCGGTCTGCAAGGTCGTTGCCAGTTCGCTCGCTTCGGATGACATGGTCCCTCCTCTCGCCACCTCGGTGGTGCTGCCCGATATGGCTCGCAACTCTTCTCGCTGCCCTGCCCAAAGGCTTGTTTTTCCCTCAATAAGCCGACTCGCTTCGGGCTACCGGATCCCGGGGCGTCAAATGTCCAATGTGCGCTCCACTGGGCGCCGCTCAGGAATTTGCACGTGCGGCACCTTGCCGTCGATCCAGTCCTGGGACACATACAACCAGCAGTAGCAGGCACCGTACTCTTCGATGTCCGGCTTGGCGTATTCGCAAGGGCAGACGATGTCTCGATCCTTCTGAGGGTCGCCAGTGGCAGGCCGGCACGGACAGGTGCGCAGGCCATAGCGCTCGCCGTTCTTCAGCAAACCCTCCAGCAAGGGCCGGACTATTTCCCAATCCGGGTTAAGGATCAGCCCGCGCGTCGGTGCAAACTTTTTCAAGCTCTCGTAATACTGCTCCACTGTCATAGGTCGAGGACCTCCTTCACGCCGTCATAGTCTTCGCCAATCACCGCCATGTCGCCCACAACCAGCGTTGGAAACGACAGCCGCGGATTGATGGGCTGCAGGAAGCGCAGCACCGGCCGCTTCTCCTCGGGCGGCAGCAAGTCATAGTCCACCACCTTCGCCTGCACCTTGTGCTCCTGCAGGAACTTTTTCATCCGCTGACAACGCGGACAGGTGCTCAGGGCAAACAAAATGGGGATCCGATTGGCAACTTCGTGTTCGTACATGATACCTCCCGGTTCTTCTTGCGGTCACCTGCCAAGGGCTACTTTAGGACCTCTTCCGCCGTGAAGGCACGATAGGGACTCAACTGTTCCAAGATGTCGTCGAAACGCCTGCTCCGCTCGGCGATGACCTCCGCCAGGATGACGCCCAGACCAGGGCCGAGCATGAAGCCCTGCCCACACATACCCACGGCAAGGAGGAGATTGTCAAACTCTTGGCTAAAGCCGACAATCGGAAAGCCATCAGGCGTCATGGGGTAAAGGCCGCGCCACGTGCGGCGCACACGCAGATGGCGTAGCCTGGGGTAAAGGGCCACCATTCTACGCACCACCAGAGGGAGAAAGGCCGAGGTACAATCGCAGTCCTTCCCCGGTATTGGAGGACAAGGGGTGATGCAGAAGACCACCTGTCCCTCTTTGTTTTGATAGAAGTAGTAGTTGGCCGACTCCTGGTCAGACCTGGTGTCCACCACCATAGGCCGAAACAGAGGTTGTACCGGTTCGGTAATTCCTGCCTCGTGCGAGTCCGGGAAAACGGGCACATCGAGCCCGAGAAGAGCGGCCGTGTCTCGGGCGTCGGCGCCTGAGGCATCAACCACCATGGTACAAGGGTAGGTGGCCCGGTCTGTGCGCACTGCTGTCAGGCGCGTGCCCTCCGTGCGGAAACCCACCACCTCTTCGCGAAAAGAAAACTTGGCGCCTGCCGCGCGGGCCAGCTGGTAGTAGGCCGCCGCCACCTTCAGTGGAGAGGCCGAGCCATCCTCCGGGGAATAAGTGCCGCCGCGCAGCCCTTCGCGATTGATGCCGGGCACTAGCGCCTCCACCTCATCGGGCCCAATCCAGTCGATGTGCAGGCCATACCGCTTCTGTAGGGTCAGCAGGCTCCTCAGCGCGCGCTCTTTTGCCTCGTCATAGGCAGGAAAAAGGTAGCCCCCCTGCACCCAGTCCACGTCGATGCCATGTTCTTCCTTCATGTGGCGGATCAGTTCCAATGAGCGCAGGCAGATCCTGATCTTCGCCGGTTCAGAATGGGTGGCGCGCATGCCGCCGATCGCCGCCCTGTTCTGTCCCCTACCGGGCGAAGGCTCCCGGTCGATGACCCTCACCTTCACGCCCTTATGGGCCAGGTAGTAACTGAGGGGCAGCCCAACACTCCCTGCGCCAATGATGACCACATCCGCTCCGCTGTCCACAATTCGCTCCTACAGGATGACTTCTTCCAGCTCAACGGCCCTCGTTGAGGATGGCCGACATGGGTACTTCCACGGTGAGCGGTCTCACCGTCCCCTTGGTGACGCTGTTCCAATCGACACCGGCCATGGCAAACGCTCGTGCCAACACCTGCGAACAGTTCTTGCCGCCGCATGCGCCCATTCCCACGCGCAACACCTTCAGCTGGTTGACGTCAGTGACGTGATGGGTTTTGATAAAATCCACCACCTCTCCCAGCGTCACCATCTCGCAGTGGCAGACCAGGCCCTCCGCGGGTGCGTAAGTAAGGGAGGCGGTTGGCAAGGGCAAG
>JACIZP010000049.1 GCA_014359355.1 Calditrichota bacterium
AACATCCTCTCGCAGCCAGAGTTCATCAGCCACGAGCAGATGAGCAAGATTCTGCAGTTGCTCGACCAGAAGCACGTGCTCGTCCAGGTCCTCAACGAGCAGGGCAAGAAGGAGGGCGTCTCCATCATCATCGGCGAGGAGAATCGCGAAGAGCTCATGCGCAGCTGCAGTCTCATCACCGCCACCTACAATCTGGGCGACGTGACCGGCACCCTCGGCGTGCTGGGCCCGACGCGCATGCAGTATGCCAAGGTCATTGCCTTGGTGGACTATATGGCGCAGGTGCTGCGCGAACTCATCCGCGAGCGCCAGGTGATTTGAGGACTATGTTGCCTAGGGAGCGGTAGACGGCCGAGATGACAGAGAAGACGTCGACGACGACAGAGTTGGCCACTGAGGAGAAGCCGGGCAAGGCAACGGAAAGGAAACGCGCCCCAAGAGCGACGGTCAAGTCCCTGCGGGCGGAGATAGAAGCGTTGACGCAGCAACTGGCAGTCTGCAACGACCGGTTGCTGCGCAAGGCGGCGGAGTTTGACAACTACAAAAAGCGGGTGCAGCGCGAGGTGGCGGATATTGTAGTGAACGCCAACGCCGACCTGGTGCGCGCCTTGCTCCCGATTCTGGACGACATGGAACGTGCGCTCCAGCAGGATCCTCAGACCGGCACTTTCGAGCAATTCCGGGAAGGTGTCCGGTTGATCTGGGAGAAGATGAACAGAGTGCTGCAGGAGCGCGGATTGGTGCCCATCGAAGCGGTGGGGCACCCCTTTGATCCCGAGCGCCACGAGGCCCTCATGCAGACGGAGAGCGAGGGCACGCCTGCCAACACGGTGGTCATGGAACACCAACGCGGCTACGAGTTCCAGGGGCGCGTGTTGCGCCCGGCCAAGGTGGTGGTGAGCAAGTGATGAGCCAGGTGGGCGACAGCAGACCCCTCTTAGCAACCGCCGGAAGCGGCAGCGCGTGAAATGGGAAAACGGGACTACTATGAAATCCTGGAGGTTCCCCGGGATGCCACTGAAGAGGAAATCAAAAAGGCCTATCGCCGCATGGCGATGAAGTATCATCCCGACCGGAACCCCGGAGACAAAGAGGCGGAAGAGCGATTCAAGGAGGCGGCCGAGGCATACGAAGTCCTGCGTGACCCAGAGAAGCGACGGCGCTATGACCTCTACGGTCATGAGGGCGTGAAGGCGGGTTATGGGGACTTTGCTGGCTTTGGGTTCGACTTGAGCGACGCGCTGCGGGTATTCTGGTCTGCAGGGTTTGGCGGCTTTGCCGATCTGTTTGGCATAGGGGAGGAGCGGCGGCGCGGACCACAGCGCGGCTCTGACCTGCAGATCAGATTGCGATTGGACTTGGCGGAGATAGCCACTGGCGTCACCAAGAAGCTGAAGCTGAAGCGCTTCGTGCGCTGCGAGAGCTGCCGCGGCTCCGGTGCGCACCCAGATTCGCCGCCGACTACCTGCCCCCTCTGCCACGGCACTGGCCAGGTCAGGCAGGCGACGCGCTCCATCTTCGGCTCTTTTCTGAACATCACCACCTGCTCGCGCTGCGAAGGACGGGGTGAGATCATCACCCGGCCGTGCTCAACGTGCAACGGGAGCGGCCGGGTGCAAGCCGAGCAGACCATCGAGGTGCAGGTGCCACCGGGCGTAGCCACAGGCAACTACATCACCTTGCGGCAGGAAGGCAACGTCGGCCCCTTGGGCGGCCCGCCCGGAGACGCCATCGTGCTCATCGAGGAGAAAGAGCACCCCCACTTTGAGCGGCACGGCGATGACATCCTCTACGATCTGCCGATTAGCTTCGTGCAGGCGGCCTTGGGCGATGAGGTGGAGGTGCCCACGCTGAACGGGAGAGTGCAGTTGCAGATTGACCCGGGAACGCAGTCGGGCAAGATCCTCCGCATGCGCGGCAAGGGGATACCCCATCTTCACGGACACGGACGAGGGGATCAGCTGGTGCGCATACTTGTCTGGACACCCACGAAGCTCAGTGCCCGCGAGCGCGAAGTCTTGGCAGCGCTCAAGGATTCGGAGAATCTAAAACCCCCTGCCGATGCACCTGGTTTCAGAGAGAAGGTGAAGAAGGCATTCAGTTGAGATGGGGTTGTTTGCTTTTTCCAAGCAGGAAAGGCGTATGATCGCCTTCCTGTTGGTTGGTCTTTTCGTGGGAGCCGGGGTCGATCTGTACATGCGGCAGCGCGGGGTTGAGTTCGATAACCCCGAGGCGGTGGCATACCGCGACTCCCTGCGGCAGGAATTCCTGGCTCGTGCCGCCGAGGCAGTGCCAGGTCTTCCGGTGGCCAGCGACAGCGGGCACACGCTTCATGCGGTGAGCGCATCGCAGAGGCCCCTCTTGGCAGTGAACATCAACGTCGCCTCGGTGGAAGAGCTGGTGCAACTGCCGCACATCGGGCCGGCGCTTGCCGAAAGGATTGTGACCCACCGGGAGGAGCACGGACCGTTTAGGAACATTGAGGATATCAAGCAGGTCAGAGGGATCGGCGAGCGTACCTTTGCCAAGATTCGACCGTATCTGACCATCGATTGAAGTTGCAGCGCACCGAATTTGCGGAGGAACAATGGCGGAGGCCAAGGCGAAGGGTTCGATACTGTACGAGTTGCTCATCGTCGTCCTCATTGCGGGACTGGTGGGCACCATCCTCTACCCGAAAAAGCTGTGGAAGGCCGAGGAGGAGAACACCAACCTCTGTCGCCAGCGCATGGACCATTTGCTGCGCGCAGAGCTCCTCTACATTAGCGTCTTCAACACCTACACGGACAGCATTCCCAAGCTGGTGGACCTGATCCTGAGCGACACCTCGAGGGCGCGCCTGCAAGAGTTCAAGAACATGGACTCCTTGCTGGCCGTGGATGCCATCAATGCCATTCGCGACCGGAGTAGCAAGGACGAGCTCGTTGCAGCGGCGGTGGCGGCAGCGCAGAAGCTGCCCCAAGATCGGCAACTCGTTGATTTTCTCGCCTTAGAGCGGCTGCAGCAACGTTACTCTAAACTTCCCTTGGACGCCGTGCTCGGCAACTGGCACGTGGTACCTGACAGTGCCCTGGTGGACACGCTCCGCGTGCCGCTGTCGGTGATGGAGGTCATATCCAAGGGAGCGCCCCTGGTCAAGAACAAGGACATCGTCAACGTCCTTTGGTTTGTCGCCACAGAGGTCCTGGACCTCGAGCAGCCGCAGCGCTGGGTGCTGGGGGTCCTGGAGCACAGTCCCGGCCTGTTAGCGCGGAGCGATTCGGTGGCGAAGGCCACGCTGGCAAGCTTCGCAACCTGCCCCACCAGCCAGCAGCCCTACCGCCTGACCGTGGACGACACCTCGGTGGTAAAATCGGTTACTATCGCGTGTCCCATTGACTCCGTCTACATCGCGCAGACCAAGAAGGACTTTTGGCGGTATCGCATAGGGGGCCTGCGCATTGAGAACCATGGCCGCATCGAAGGTGGCGAGCGGAGCTGGGGCACAAAGCGGTAGTGCGTGCGGATGCTGTTCACTCTCATGGGGAAACCACGGTGAACGAGCAGGAGGAAACGTTTCTCGGGGTATCCATCGGCAGCACAAAGCTGGCGGCAGTGGAATTGCGGCCTGCCGAGGGAACCAGAGCTGTGGTGACCGGCCTGAGATGCCTGCGCCTGGATAGGGAATTGGATTTCTCTCCTGACCATGAAGATGCACCAGCAGCCCTGGCGGCGGCGATGAGCAGACTCACCGAGGGCCGGACGGGGACACCACGAGTTGCCCTTGCCATCTCCGACCGCCTGGCCCTGGTCAAGTGCATGCCCGTGGACAGGGGCATGGAGAAGGAGGCGCTGGCCGAACATATGCGCTGGGAGGTCGAGCAGCTGCTGGTGGCAGGTCGGGACGAGTACCGGGTCGACTCCTCCCACGTGGCCATGCCTGGCGGAGGCCAGGATCGCTTAGTGGTGGTGGCCATCCGCAAGCCAATCATTGAGTTCCTAAAGAGCGCCTCTCAGCGAGCAGGCCTGCGCTTGGTGGCAATAGACCTTGACCTGTTCGCCGGTGTCCGCGCCGTTACTCACAATCACCAGCTTGGGCCCGGCTCCACCACGGCTGTTCTACGCCTGTTGCCCGAGGTTGCCACTGTGGCCTACCTGAGGGACGGAGAATTCTTCGACCTGGAAGAGACTGCTCTTCCAGAACGCGGTCCTCGTGACGAATCCTTTGCGCGCGAGTTGTGGGAGGGGCTCGAGCGCAAGAGCGGCAACGGCAAAGTGGAGCGCCTGCTGGTCTACGGGACGGGGTGTGAAGAGTTGGCTCCTGTTCTCCAGCGGCATTGCGCTTTCCCGGTGGAGGTCGTCAACCCCTTCCAACGTCTGGAGCTCTTGCCAGAGGTGGCCGGCGCCCGCCCAGAGGTGGGCGGGAACGAATTGGTGGCTGCCACGGGAGCGGCATTGCGCGGGGTGCCGCGCTCACGCGTGTAGAGGGAGGACTCGGCTATGGTCGATTTCAATCTGTTGGGCGAGGAAGAACCGCAGGAGCCGCGCCGCTCGGAAGGGGAGTACGAGTCGTACCGCTTCGAGGAGGCAAGCCCCGGCGGGGAGGGCAGGAGTGCCCACGACTGGGGAGAGGCATCGTCCGTGCCTGAGTTTGAGGAAGAAGAGCCGCGCAAGCGGCGTGCCTGGGCGCCATGGCTGGTGTTCTTCCTCTTTGCTGCGGTGACCCTTGCGGTGGTGTTTCTGGTGTGGCGACCCTTCGGGCACCGTCCCGCTCCTGTGACAGTGGCGCCCACGCAGCCGGCGGCGGATACAACTGAAACCACTGCTGCCGAGCTCCTTAGTGCGAGCACTCTGCCCCAGCGCATAGAGAACCTGTTGGCTGGCCTGCCCAGTGGGGCAGCGCTGCGGGGGCTTTCCTACACCAGCGGCCGGTTCTACCTTGAGGTCGAGGGCGGCGGACAGGGAGACGTGCAGGCCTATGCCGACGGCCTGAAAGGCATGCTGGCAGAAGGAAACGTGGCTGTGCGCCAGCGCGGGGAACGCGCGCTCCTGGTGGGGACCTTGGAAAGCCCGGAGAGCTCAGGACAGCCGTTGGGCCTCAAGTCCGTGGCGCCCGATACGCTGCAAAGCATGCTGAGACGCGCGGCCCAGTCGTTGGACCTCCGCGTGCTCAGGCTGAGCAGCGCGCGCCGCACCAAGCTGGCGGACACGTATCACACCCCGATTCAGTTGATGATGGAAGGGAAACTGACTGCAGCGCAGGAGTTCCTCCACCAGCTCGAGGACAGCGGCGTGGCCGTGCAGCTCACCAAACTTGTGATTACCCCCGTGAGCATGACCTCCAAACAGCCGGGTCTGGTGCGCATCGTGCTGCATTTGGACCTTTTGGAGTCGTCGTAGTGCTGTAGTCTTGCAGCGGGCCAGGTGGCCCGTTCAATCCAAGGGTGCCCTGAAGCTTCGTGGTCACCGAGGGTTTGGCCAAAGTACGGGCACCTTTTTTGTGGAGGGCGCAACTCTTCGTGCGGGTCGTAGCCGGACGACTGCGCGGACGACGCCTGCGGACCATTCCCGGGCAGGCGGTCCGCCCTACCAGCGATCGCGTCAAGACCTGCATTTTCGACATCTTGGGCGACAGAGTATCCGGGGCAATGGTCTTAGACCTGTTCGCCGGCTCTGGGGCCCTGGGGATAGAGGCTCTCAGCCGAGGCGCAGCCAGAGTCGTGTTCGTCGACTCCTCCCGCCGCGTCCTCATGGCCCTGGAGGAGAATCTGCAGGCTCTCGGCCTGAGGGACTCAGCCGAGGTGGTGTGCAGCGACGTGCACCGCTACTTGCGCCGGTGGCAGGGGGAGCAGCCGTTCGACCTGGCATTCGCCGACCCGCCGTACGACTTTTCCGGCTACGAGGCACTGCTTGGCGCTTTGGCAGAGAGAAGGCTGCTCCACCCAAAAGGGATGCTCGTCCTGGAACATCGCAAGGGGCTTCACCTCCTCTTCCCGGCAGAGGCGTTCGAGCTGGTGAGGACGAGGGAGTTTGGCACTACTGCAGTCTCCTGGTTTGTCATGCGCAGTGAGGTGGCCCATGAAGACCGTCATCTACCCAGGGACGTTTGATCCCATCACGAACGGCCACGTGGATGTTATCGAGCGCGCGGCAGGGCTGTTTGATCACGTCATCGTTGCCATCGCCCACAACATGCAGAAGACGCCCCTGTTCACGGTGGAAGAGAGAAAGGAGATGATCCTCAAGGCCACCCGGGGGCTTGCCAATGTGGAAGTGGATAGTTTCACGGGCCTGTTAGTGGACTATGCGCGGCGTCGTGGCGCGCAGGCCATTATCCGCGGGCTGCGCGCGGTGTCGGACTTCGAGTACGAATTCCAGATGGCCCTGATGAACAGGCGGCTGGCGCAGGAGGTTGTCACCGTGTTTCTCATGCCCAATGAGAAGTACACTTACCTCAACTCGTCCATTGTCAAAGAAGTCGCCCGTTGCGGCGGTGATGTGTCGGCATTCGTCCCTGCTTTTGTCGATGCGAAACTCAAGGAGAGGTTTGCGAGCCATGGACCTGATTGCGGAGATCAGAGCAAAAGCAAAGCGTCGGATTCGGAGGATCGTTCTTCCCGAAGGTGAAGAGCCGCGGGTCATTCAAGCGGCGCAGATTCTGCACCGTGAGGCCCTGGCCAGGGTCATTCTGCTGGGCGAACCGGGGCGCGTGAGGGCAAAGGCAAAAGAGTTGAACGTGCAGCTGGAGGACACGGAGATCCTCAATCCCTCCTCCAGCGAGCACCTGCAGGATTTTGCCAATACCTACTTTGAGCTACGGAAACACAAGGGGGTGACCGCCGAGCAGGCATTGGAGGTCATGAAAAACCCCCTGTTTTTTGGGGCGATGATGGTGCGCAAAGGGATGGCGGATGGCAGCGTGGCTGGCTCCATCAACACCACCGGTGATGTGCTGCGCGCGGCACTGCACTGCATTGGCACAGCTCCGGGCATATCGGTGGTATCCAGCTGCTTCGAGATGGTGTTGCCTCCGGACGGGCGGGTGCTGACCTTTGCGGACTGCGCCGTGGTGCCAGCGCCGACGCCCGAGCAGTTGGCCGATATTGCCATCGCTTCGGCTAGTACGCACCGCGCCTTGACGGGCGAGGAGCCGGTCGTCGCCATGCTCTCTTTCTCCACGAAAGGCAGTGCGGAACACGAGCTGGTAGACAAAGTGCGCTCGGCGGTGGAAATCGCGCGCAGCAAGGCACCCCACCTGGTGCTGGATGGCGAGCTGCAGGCCGATGCAGCCCTGGTGGAGGCGATTGGCAAGAGAAAGGCCCCTAATAGCCCGGTGGCGGGCAAGGCGAATGTACTCGTCTTCCCCGACCTCAACGCCGGCAACATCTCCTACAAGTTAGTGGAGCGTTTGGCTAAAGCGCGGGCGGTCGGCCCGGTCATCCAGGGCCTTGCCAAGCCCGCAAACGACCTGTCGCGTGGCTGCAGCGTGGACGACATCGTCGACGTCGTGTGCATCATCAGTCTCATGTCATAGACTCCGATTTCCTGTTTGCCCAGGGCAATTTCCGTCTCAGCTTCTCCTCCCCGCGCCTGCACCGTTGACATCGAGACGAGCCTGTGACTGCCGGGAGGGCCTATGGAGTCCATAGGTCTGAACAGTGACCTGTTAATCGGTGGCCGGCGCTTTCATGTGCAGACCAGTCTGTGCGGCGAAACCGGCGAACTCTCCGCCACCGTCTTTGAAAAGGGGCGCATAGTGGAGCGGGTCACCCGCCGTCTGGCGCAGGTGGTTTCGGCAGAAGAGGCGCAGCAGGAGGCAGCAGCACTCCACCGAGAGGCCAGCGATGGGGTGCGGATGTTGTTCGACCTCTGTGACAAGCTGCGTGAACTCAAGCACGCCCCGTCGCACAACCGGCTCGGGCTGTTGCTGCTGCGCCGCGGCTTCTTAGAGGAGGCCTGCGAGCAGTTCCGGCTGGCCATCGAGTTGGACGCCAAGGTGCCCGAGTATCACAAGAACCTTGGCGACGTCTACATGGCCCAGAAGCAGTATAGGCAGGCGGTGGCCGCCTATCAGCGCGGCCTCGACGGCGGGCCCAGCTATGCGGATCTGCATCGCGCCTTGGGACGTGCCTACTGGGCCATGGGTTCCCGGGACAAGGCGTTGGCCCATCTGCAGCAGGCAATTACCCTCAACCCGCGTTACGGAGGGGCACTGCTGGACATGGCCACCCTGCTCCTGGAAAGGCTCGTGCGGCAGAAGGCGGAAACTGCTCCTGTCCAAGTCGAAGAAGTGGCGGAGCTGGCTCGCAAGGCCTTGCGCCATCGGGCAGGCGAGTCCGAGCGTCTGACAGAGGCTCTGCATGCTCTCCACCACGGCCGACTGAAACAGGCCTTGGACCTCTTGCACTTGGCGAGCGTGAGCGGTACCCTATCCCCCGAGCAGGTGGAGCAAGAGCTGCTCCTCAGGCTTGTGCTCGGCAGCAGCAATGACGGCGGCGCGGTCGACCGGTTGGTGGGCCAGTTGGAGCGCCTCACCGCACAGCATGCCCAGTACGCCGACCTGCACAACAGCCTGGGTGTCGCATACCTGATTCAGGGGCGCAACTACTTGCTGCGGGCCGCGGAGCAATTCAAGGAAGCGCTGCGAATCAATCCGCGGTTTCGCACCGCCAAGCGTAACCTTCGCCTGGTAGAGAACGACGGCCGGGGCTTCCTCATCCTCCTGCGCACGCTGCTCAAGTAGGGGCGCCTGTTTTGGCGCCGTCACTAGGCGGAAACCGGTCACCCGCGCTACCGCAAAGGCGAATTAGGCCATGGTCGCCACTGAAGGGGGACGCGTAGTTTTCTTGGAGCGCCAAAAAAGAGGTGGTCGCCGGGGCGAATTGCCTCAGACATGGTATAGTGTTTGCAGATTCTGTTCATTAGCTTGTGGGCTGCAATCTTCAGGCTGTTCAGGGCCGATTTGTGTGTGAATTTGAGACATGTCGCGCAGGAGTTGTGGAATGAAGTGGCAGCTTGTTGTGGGCCTTGCAGTGGCGCTCGCTGGCGCAGTGGGGTCTGCTGTGGCCCAATCGCCCGCCCGCGTGGCGCCCTTGGACGCGCGGCCAGGGCAGAATGCGGTGTATGAGTTGCGTTTTGTTGCGCAAGACACCCTGACGCCCTCGGCAATCATTGAGCTCGTCCTGCCGCGGCCGTTGGACGTCTCCGGCGTGCAACTTGCCTCTTCAAGAGCATTGGATGGTGGCTTCGCGGTCAATGTAGTGGCAGACACCGTGCGGCTGCAGCGCTCGGGACTGGGCAGAGCAGTGCCCCCCGGAACGCCAGTTGACCTGCTGTTCGCGGCAGTGCGTAACCCGAAGAGCTGGGCCAGTGTCGAACAGGCCACGGTGCGGATCTTTGCCGATGCGGAGGCGCAACCTCAGGTATTTATGCTGCCAGTGACGATGGATACTACGAGCCAGGGCCGATAGGCGATGTTGTGCTGGAAGCGCCCCGAAATGTCCCGCAGGTGGACGCTTGCGGCTTTCCTCCTTTTGTTCGCGGTGGTGGCCGGACATGCGGTCTCCGCCGTGGCGGGGACCATCTCACCACTGAAGGTGACTCTTGTCGATTCCTCGGCAGGGGCGGCAACCATCTGCCGGGTTGACTTTGGTTTCCCCGGTACTCTGCCTAAGGACGGTCAAATCGTCGTCACTTTTCCCTTAGGCTTCAATGTGAGCGGTGTGGTCATCGCGGCATCGCCAGACCATTCCATAGACGGCGGGTTTCAGGTGTCCGCAGATCCAGCGACGCGCATCGTGACCGTGACCAGGGATGGTACTGGCTCCGTGAAGAGCGGATACGCGAACGCCAAGATTAGCTTAGCCCTCCTCGGGAATTCCACCGCGCCCGGTAGCTACACCATAACTCTTGAGACGCGCGACGGTTCTGGCACCCCCATAGACGGGCCGAACACCTCATCGTCCTTCCAGATCGTGTCCGGACCTTTGCACCATTTCGATCTCTCCGGTGTGCCGGCGTCTCTTACCGCCGGGAGCTCATTTCCGGGTCCGGTTCTCGTCACTGCCAAGGACGCTTACAACAACACGGTGACCACCTACTCCGGCACGGTCAGTTGGTCAAGCACAGACCCATTGGCGGTTTTGCCCGCGACCGGAGGCGGGTTCGTTGGCGGACAGAAGAGCTTCAGCGGTTCCGAGTTTGTGCTAAAGACCGCGGGGGCGCAGACGGTGACGGTGACGGATGCGGTGGCAGGGGTGTCGCGGCAGTCTGGGCCGATTACGGTGAGTCCGGGGGCGCTTCAGAGTTTCGCGTTGAGCAATCCTGGCAGCCAGGTAGCGGGGGTGGGTTTTGTGCTGGAGGTGAGTGGGGCGCAGGATGCGTACGGCAACAGTTGGAGTGGGACGATTGATGTGAGTTTTGCCGATGGGGGGAGCCACCTGGCGCCGAATGGGAGTGGGCCGAGTTTGAGCAGCATTACGGTGACCAATGGGAGTGGCAGTGCGGCGCAGGTATTGGTGAAGGCGGAGAGTGGGGTGGTGTTGCGGGGGTCGTCAGGAGGGGTGACGGACGACACGGATGCGTTCACGGTAGTGCCTGGGGCGTTGGGGTCGTTTGGGATGACGGGGGTTCCTGCGGCGGTGGTGGCGGGCAGTGCGTTTCCCTCGCCGGTAGTGGTGACTGCCTACGATGTCTTCGGCAATGTGAAGACCAACTATACCGGGCAGGTGTACTTTACCTCGACCGATCCTTCGGCGACGTTGCCCTACACCTCGGGGAGCCGGTACACGTTCACCGGTGACGACGCGGGTGAGCACAGTTTTCCAGGGTCCGGATTTGCGCTGCGGACTGCGGGGGCACGGACAATTACCGTGACGGATGGGAGCATCTCGAAGGAAAGCAGTGCCATCCAGGTAAGCGCGGGGGCGATAGCGGCGTTCACCCTGAACGTGGGGCTGAGCCAAGTGGCCGGGGTGCCATTTGCATTGTCGGTGAGCAATGCGGTGGACAGTGAGGGGAATCCGGCTTCTGGCACGGTGGTGGTGAGTGTGGAGAGCGGGGGAGGCAGTTCGCCCAATGGCAGTGCGCCGACGCTGAGTGACATTACCGTAGTGGCAGGCACAGGAAGCGCCAACCAGACGTTGGTGAACGCCGTGGGGACGTCGTTGCGCGGGACTGTGGGCAGCGTGGTCAGAACGACTGGGACGATTAATGTCCAGCCGGGGGCGCTGGGTTCGTTCGCGCTCACTGGTTATCCCGCGGCGGTGACGGCGGGGAACACCTTTGGGACGAACAACGTCACGGTGGCTGCGTACGACGCCTATGGGAATTTGAAGACCAACTACACGGGCCAGGTCTACTTCACTTCCAGCGACCCGCAGGCCGTCTTGCCCTACACGGCATCCAATCGATACACCTTCACCTTAGGAGACGGGGGCGTACACGCATTTTCTGGGACAGGGTTCGCTCTAAAGACGGCGGGGGCGCAGACGGTGACGGTGACGGACGCGGCGGCAGGGGTGTCGCGGCAGTCCGGGCCGATTACGGTGAGTCCGGGACCGCTTCAGAGTTTCGCGTTGAGCAATCCTGGCAGCCAGGTGGCGGGGGTGGGTTTTGTGCTGGGGGTGAGTGGGGCGCAGGATGCGTACGGCAACAGTTGGAGTGGGACGATTGCGGTGAGTTTTGCCGATGGGGGGAGTCACCTGGCGCCGAATGGGAGTGGGCCGAGTTTGAGCAGCATTACGGTGACTAATGGGAGTGGCAGTGCGGCGCAGGTATTGGTGAAGGCGGAGAGTGGGGTGGTGTTGCGGGGCTCGTCAGGTGGGGTGACGGACGACACGGATGCGTTCACGGTGGTGCCTGGGGCGTTGGGGTCGTTTGGGATGACGGGGGTTCCTGCGGCGGTGGTGGCCGGCAGTGTGTTTCCCTCGTCAGTAGTGGTGACTGCCTACGATGTCTTCGGCAATGTCAAGAGCAACTACGCCGGCAGCGTCAGCTGGAGCAGCTCCGATACTCAGGCCGAGCTGCCGCCGGCCGGCGGTGGGTTCTCTGGCGGGCAAAAAAGCTTTGCAGCTGACAAGTTCAAGCTGAAGACGGCGGGGGCGCAAACGGTGACGGTGACCGATGCCGAGGCAGGCGTCTCTGCCACTTCCGGAGCGGTGACGGTCAGCCCGGCGAATGTGGCGAACTTTACGCTCAGCAATCCGGGCAACCAGACGGCTGGCGTGCCTTTTGCGCTGAACATCAGCGATGCGCGGGACGCGTACGGCAATCCGGTGTCAGGAGTTTTCACGGTCGACGCAGAAGCTGGTGGAGGGGCGGCGCCCGATGGCACTGCAGCGGTGCTTACCCCCATCACCGTGGTGGCCGGCAGTGGTTCTGCCCTGCAGACGCTATATCGGGCAGAAACTGGCGTGCGCCTGCGGGCCCAACGAGCAGGGATAAGCAAGAGCACAACCCCATTCAGCGTGGCGCCGGGGAGTGCCCTCGGCACGTTCGGCCTGACAGGCTATCCCAACGCAGTGGTGGCCGGCCAGACCTTTGGGGGCAATTCGGTGGTGGTCACTGCCTTTGACCAGTGGGAAAACGTCAAGACCGATTATGCAGGCCAGGTCTGGTTTACCAGTACCGATGCTAACGCGGTGATCGCCTACGATGCTGCGCATCCAATAGCCCTGGTCAATGGCAGCCGCACTTTCCCGGGGAGCGACTTTGATCTCCGGACTGCGGGTCAGCAGCGCATCACAGTCACCAATGGCACGGTGAGCAAGGTCAGCGACTACATCAACGTGTCCGCAGCTCCTATTTCCGACTTTACCCTGTCAGCGAGTAGCCGACAGACGGCAGGTCAGCCTTTTGCGTTGACGGTGAGCGATGCGAAGGACCAATACAATAACGCTGCCTCTGGCCTCGTCACCGTGGGCATTGCCTCCGGAGGCGGCGACGCACCAAACGGTACGCCACCACGGTTGGCCGACATCGTCGTCGTGAACGGTGGTGGCTCTGCCATGCAGACCCTCTACAACGCGGTCCCGACACAATTGCGCGGGCAGAGTGGCTCAGTGACGCGCACCACAGGTACCATCGCGGTGGTACCTGGAAGCCTGGGGCGGTTTGCCCTCACTGGTTACCCGACGCGGACAAGAGCGCAGACGAGCTTTGCCCAAAATGTGACCGTGATAGCCTACGACCGCTACGACAACCTGAAGAGCAACTACACCGGGCAGGTGTACTTTACGAGCAGCGACGCGGGCGCCACGCTCCCTTATGATGTTAACCACCGCTACACATTTGTTTCAGGAGATAACGGTTCCCACACCTTCCAGGGGAGCGGTTTCGTGCTTCGCACCCCTGGCTTGCAGACCATCGCGGTCATCGACTATGACACTGGCATTAGCAAGCAATCTGATGCGATTGACGTCTATGCCCTGGAGATAAACTCGGTCACCTCTGCAGCCGTCAACGTGAGTCAGGGGCAACAGGGCGTGCAGGTGACTATGGCCGTGCGCAATTACGGGGCACTGCCGGTTACCATCACGGGCGCCGACCTGAGTTTCTTCTCAGTCCAGCCGCCACAAGACCGCTCTGCCGACTATGTGGTGGTGCGTACGGATGCTGCGACGCAGATACCCGCTGGCGGAACGCAGAGCTTGACGTTCTTGGTGGCCGTGAAAGTTTCGGCCACTCCTGGCGTCGTGACAGTCGACGGCTCGGTATCCGGACTTTACAGCGGCACGGCGGTTTCGGCAATTGGCGCCGCCAGCAAGCACTTGTGGACGGTGCAGACTCCTCCCAACCTGGCCGTTAGCGCCGTGAATGTGGTCTTGGACACTGTACGCCAGGGACAGGCTGATGTGCCGCTCACGGTCTTGCTTCAGAACACCGGAGCGAACGCGGCCACGGCGCGCATTGATAGCGTGCGCTTCTCCCTGCAAAGGAGCGGAATCCCGGTTGAGAGCGAGTACAGAATCGTGCCCTCTCCGGCCAATCCCACCACCCTGTCTGCGGATCAATCGAGGCAATTTGCTTTCACGCTGAGCGCATCGCGGAATGCCTCTCCTGGCGTGGTTCAGGTTACGGCTCATGCGTATGCCAAAGACGTTAACACGGGCAATAGCTACATTGCCTCCAGCACGCAGCCAGAGCTGTTCACCTTGGTACAACAGCCGAGCCTGGAGCTGCAGGCCATTCGCGCGTCGCAGGCCAACGTGACCCAAGGGCAGACTGCTGTCTGGACCGTGACCGTGCGGGTGCAGAACAAGAGCCTGACTGACTTGGTGGTTGACCTTTCGCCGAGCAGCACCTATGTCACCTTCCGCAAGGGGGCCCAGGACGTGACAGGCGAGTACACCCTCACCAGGCCTTCGGCGCTGGAGGGTGGAGGGACAATCCTGGAAGGCGGAGGACCGCCCGACAGCCTGGTGTTCATCGTCGTCGCTACTGGGCAGACCACGGGTGACATTACCATTGCGGCGCGCGTGGGGTGCAAAGATGGCACCTACGACGATTCAGGACGGTCTGGCGTCTTCGGCGGGGTCACGGTGCAATCGGTGCCGGTACTGCTCATCGACCGTATCGCCCCCTCCCAGGACACCGTCACGGTGGGGCAGAGCAAGGCGTGGCAGATCGATGTGCACATCCGTAATGGCGGAGGGACCAATCTTCAGGTCGATTTTGCGCAGTCGACAGTAACCCTCGCGCCGGAAGAGCTGCCTGGCGTGGAAATTGTCAAGCCGACAGCGCTGCTGAACGGCAACGACCTCATCCTGGAGGCGGGGACGGCTGATGTGATGAGGTTTGTGGTCACCCGCACCGGAGTACCTGCGGGCCAGGTGAGCATCGGGGCTACCGTGCGGGCAGTGAACGTGAACTCCGGGGCCGCCCTGACGCGCACCGCCACGGCTGCGGTATGGGCACAGACGCCCGCGGACCTGAAGATCACGCGCGTAGAAGCTTCCGATACGACCGTCACGGCAAGGCAGACGAGGGACTGGACGGTGCGCGTACACCTTGCGAACCTTGGGCAGAGCGACGTGCTCCTGGACCTGTCGCCCCAAGGCACGCGTCCCATCTTTGTGCCCACAGGCGACCACAAAATAGTTTGGCCAACCGGTCTTGAGGGCAGCGGGGGCACAAGGCTTCGCGGAGGGGCCACTGGTGCTCTACTGTTTGTGGTCGACGAGACCGGCTCCTCTGCGGCCAAGGTGGCCCTCCACGCGCAGGTTCGCGCAATAGAGGTGAATAGCGGTCGCCAGCTGACAGACGACACCTACGATGCTGGCAGCGACACGGTGCTCATCCAGTCGCCGGCGGCAGTCGCCTACCTGGCTGGGTCCTTGTCGCCCAGGAGCGTGAACCGGGGTAGCTACGCCGCGTTCAGCCTGAGAGTGCGCAACAGCGGGGGCTCAACCGTCATCCTCCAGCAGCAAAGCACCTGGCTTAAGATCGACGACGGGCAAGGACACGTTTTCCAGGCGCTGCTCAATGGGCCAGCGGGGAGCGTCATAGCCCCTGGGGATACCACGCTGACCTTTGTGAGCACACAAGTGCCCCGGACGATGGCACCCGGCCTCTATGCGCCGGTGCTGCAGTTGTTCGGCACGGAGAACCAAAATCCGTTCTCGCAGCAGACGACCTTGGCGGATGTGGTGCAAGTTGCTGCCGAGGCGCGTCTGGCCATTCAAAACACTGCCGCCTCGCAGCCCAGTGTGACGCAGGGGCAGACGCGACCTTGGTACCTTTCCGTTTACGTGAGCAACAATGGAGTAACGCCGGTACTCTTAGACAGCGCGCGGGTGCGCCTCTATCGGCTTGGCACCGAGGTCACCGGCGAGTACACCCTGCAACAGCCCACCGTCTTCTACGGCAGTGGTACGCGCGTGTTAGCTGCAGGCGCAAGCGATGAGCTTCGCTTCCCCGTCGTGCAGACGTTAGCAATTACCACCGGGCCGATTCGCATCTACGGCGAAGTGTGGGCCACCGAGGTGACCGACCCGACCAATCATCTCTATGCAGTCACCAACACGCAATGGGGTTACTTCACGGCTCAGACGCCGGCTCAACTGGCCGTGCTCATGGTCCGTCCTTCCCAGCCTGCGGTAACCGTGGGGCAGACCACCGAGTGGAGAATCAGCGTGGTCCTCAGCAACGCGGGTGGCAGTGACCTCCTCGTTGATACGCTTGCGGCGCGCACCTTTGTCAGTTTTTCTGCGGGAAGTGGCTGGGTAGTGGCACGCCCGCAGGCACTTGCCGGCGGCGGCCTACTGTTGGAAGCAGGGAGTGTGGACAGCCTGGTGTTTGTGGTCACCAGGAGTTCGACCACGCCAGGCGTAGTGGCGGTCACTGCTACTGTGGCGGCCGAAGAGGTCAACAGCGGCCGGCAATTGGTAGCTTCCTCTGACGTGGAGCAGGCGGGATTGGTGACCGTCGAGCAGCCGGCAGCGGTGCGCCTGGCCGGATTAGAGGTGGAGGCGCCAAACGCGCCTTTCGTCAACGTCGGCCAAGGGTACAAAGTGCGGGCGCGGGTGCGGAACCTCGGGGAAGAAGCTGCTACCAACGTTGTCGTAGCCCTCCAGTCTGAGCCAAAGTTGAGCGCGATTCCTGCTACAGTGACCCTCCCGAGCGTTCCCGGCGGGCAGCTCGTCGAGGTACGGGCGAACGCAACGGCGGGCCTCATCCCCGATACTGTAGAGGTGGTCACCGCCCGTTTGGTGCAGGCCATGTCGCAGAACACCGGCTTGCCGGTCACCATCCTTCCGGCAGAAAGCGCGGGCGATTCCCTCACTCGTGTCTACACGCAGAAGCCGGCCGCACTGGACATCACCAGCGTCGTGGCGGAGCCGGACACGGTGCTTGCCGGGCAAACCGGTCCGTTCTGGACAATCCGCGTGGCGGTCAGGGACACCGGCTCGGCTGGAGCAGTGCTCGCGGCGCCCGCTCCCTCTAACTTGACCATCCGCGTCAGTGGTCAGGAGCAAGGGGACTATGTCATCGGCGCGCCCAGCGGATTCGTGGGTGGCGGGCTGAGCTTATCTGGCGGCCAAGAGCGCATCCTGGAGTACACAGTGTTTAAGACCGGGGCGAAGGGTGGGATTGGCCAGATCCTGGTGGAGCTGCAGGGTCAGGACCTGAACGACTCAACGCAGGTGCTCCACGTCACCGGTGACGGCAGTTTCTATGTGGCCAGCCCGGCGCGAGTGCAGATTTTCTCCACGGTAGCCCGCGCCCACAACGTTGCTGCCGACGGCACCGCCCACGTCAACGTACGCCAGGACTTTGCCGTGGAAGTCGTGGTGGCCAACGTCGGTGGCGAAGACGTGGCTGATGTACGCGTTGGCTTACGTCCGCAGTACTCCCAGGCGCCCCCGTCGCAGCTCATTCCGCTCATCAAAGTTGGGCAAGAGCAGACGGTAACGTTTTCGCTGCGCGCCGACAGCCTGCGTCGCCCGCAAGGAGAGCTGTTTGAGGCCGTTATCGAGGCGGCAAGGGGTGCGGCCAGTGGCCTTGCCGCCCAAGTCTTTCCTCCGGTAGATGCAACCGCCCGCGCAATCATCCACAGCCCGGCACGGGTGCGGCTCCGTCGCCTGTACTTGGCCATGCCGAATGCGCCCTACCTCACCTCCGGAGAGAAGGCCGAGGTGAGGGCGGTGGTGGAGAACCTCGGCTCGGAATCCGTGCACAACGTGCGGGTGCGCCTGGGCGCGGCGCCGGGCAATGCTCTCATACCTGACACCCTTGTGGTGACCACAAGTGCCCTTGGCGGGACTCCGGACAGCGCGGTCGTCAGCTTCTCGATGAGGGCAGGCACATTGACAGGACCTGTCACCTTCCGGGCGTACGTGGACAGTGCGTACGCGGACAACGTGCCCGAACCCGCGACAATCATCGCTCCGGTGACGGACAGCTGCGTCGGCCATATCCAAACTGCGCCAGTGCCTCAGGTGGTGGGCCTGTTCTTCTCCCAGGATACGGTGCTCGCGGAAAGCAACGAGCCTTGGTTATGCGAGGTACGACTACGCAACGGCGGTGAAGCGGGCCTCCTGTTCGAGCCGCCCAAGGCCAGCGCGCTGGCGATCTCCATCCAGGGTGTGGACCAGACGAGCACCTACGAAGTCTTGGCGCCCAGCGGGCTGAGGACTAGTGGGAGCCATCTGTTAGCGGGCGGCACAGGCGACAGCTACATTTTCGTGGTGCGGCGCACGGGCCCGTTGGGGGGCATGGCCTTGGTGCGGGTGAGTTTGGTGGCACGCGACGTCAACCTCGGCCAGAGCGGTCCCGCCTACGAGCTCGTAGCGCAGGACAGCCTTTTCGTCAAGACCGCAGCGGTGGCACGCGTGCGCCGCACCGAGGTGGTGACCCGCAATGTCGACCCCCTCGGGGTGGGCATCGTCAACACCGGCCAGCAGTTCTCCATCAAGGTGGTGGTGGAGGAAAAGCAGGGGCGTGAGGGTTTGGACAGCGTCCGCGTGCAGCTCATTCCTCCCGACACCTCATTCGCCGTAGCCGAAAGCGTGCTGGTGATTCCCTTTATCGACCGCAACGGGGCCGATTCGGTAGCATTCTCTGTGACCGCGCCTGGCCAGGAGAGGGCACAACCGCAGCGCTTCCAGGTGCGGGTGCTCTCGGCCATCGCCCATGAGAGCCGCATCCCGGCGACGGTGATGCGCGAGCCTTTCTTGGAACAAGCCCTGGTGGTTGTGCAGCGTCCGGCCAATCTGAGCGTCGGGGTGGCGCTCGAAGGTGGCGCTACAGTCCTCACCGCAGGCCAGCCTTTCCGCGTCGTGGCGACGGTGACCAATCTTGGGTCAGCCGCCTGTGATAGCGGCAAACTCCTGCTCACGCCCCCCACAGGCTACCGGCTCATCACCGAAAAGGATACCTCGGACGCGCCACGCGAGTTGCTGTTTGAGCTGGGAAGCAAGTCTTCGACGACGCTTGCGGTCTCAGGCATTGCCCCTGCGGTGGCAAGCTCCGGTGATGTTTTCCGGCTCGCGCTCACGGAAAGGCCTCATGATTTGAACACGGGCTCAGAGGTTGCAGTAACCAAGGGAATTGACACCTTGGTCGTGCAGACGGTGGCACCCGGGATGGTGGTGGAAAGAGTGTGGGTGAGCTGGCCCCCCGGCGCCACTGATGACACCCTGTCGACAGAACAGGACTTTGTGCTTTCGGCGCTGGTGGTTTCTTCTCCAGACCTGGCACAGCGACGGGCCGTGCTGCGGCTGCCCCTTGGATCTGGCTACCAGTTGCGTGCGGATTCGGTCCGTGCCATCAGTTCCTCGCCACAGACGGTGAGTTGGACGATACGAGCTCCCTCTGATCCCGATGTCCAGCCGGCAGTCCTGATGGTGGTTGCTTCCGGTGTGGACGGCGCTGGCAACTCGGTGCGTGGCGACCAGGCCCACGAGGTCTTGACGGTCAAGAGGGCACTGCTGGCTCTCGAACCACTGGCTATCGTCGAGCCTGCGGGGGCCGCTGGCGGTGACCTCTCTATCGGACAAAGATTCAAGCTGCAGGCGACCGTGCGAAACACCGGCGAGGCGGGCACCACCGGTGCTGGTCGACTCAAGCTCTCCCTGGGCGAAACTCGCTGCACCCTCGACGCCAGCGAGCCGGATTCTATCAAGGCCTTCACTCCGGGCGCCTCAGTCTACTGGTGGTTGCGAGCTGCCCCGGAGTTGACCTCATCGGCAACGCTGAGCGTCACCATCATCGAGCGGCCGGACGACGAAAACACTGGCAGCAGGGCCCAAGTCTCCAACGCCACGAGTCTTCTCAACGTGCGCACTCTGGACCGCGGCTTCGTCCGGGTCGACACCGTCTTCATCAGCGAGCCGGCAGGGGCAGTCGACGGCACGCTGTCGACTGGACAAACCTTCATCGTGACGGCGCAGGTCACTTCCGCCCGGTTGTCTGGCGACACGCTGAGCGCCGTGCTGAGCGTCTCTGACGATAGCTACTATGCCGAGTCGTGGAGCAAGAGGGTAGTGAGCGGCAACCGCGCAGTGGTGCAGTGGCGAGTTGAGGCGCCGAACCCACCGGTGACCACCGGGCTTCCGGACACGCTCTGGGTGACCGCTTTAGGGCGCGACTGGCGGAGCACCGACGTGTTCCTTACTTCAACCTCTGAGCCCTTGCTCGTGGTTCTGCAGAGACGAGCCGACTTTCGCCTGCGCGCTGAGGTCTTTCAGCCGGCTGAGGCCGCGCGCGAGCGACGCCTATCGACAGGACAGCTCTTCCAGATGCGGGCGTTGGTTGAGGTGGAGGGGGAGGCCGGGTTGATGCCGGGCGACCTTTTCACGGTCGAGATGGCCCCGCCTGGAAGCCGGTACACCGTGGAAGAACCGTTGGTGCAGAGCAGCAGCTCTGGGGTTCTCATCTGGACGCTTCGCGCACCAGCCACTCCCTCGGCAGGGCCGGAGCAGTTCAGCTTCCGCCTCCTCGACTGGCCGCGCGACGTGAACTCAGGGCAACGGGTGAGCACCCCCCTGGATCCAGACGACAAGGTGGCCGTGACGACGGTCACCAGGGCGCGACTGGTCTGCCGGGTTGCCATTGTCGCTCCGGCCGACGCTGTGGGCGGACAAGTGCGCGTGGGCCAGAACTTCGTGGTGAGGGCGTTTGTCGACAATCTTGGCGAGGCGGGCTACAAACGGGCGGAGGATTTTCGTTTTCGCCTCTCGCTTCCCTCCGGCTATGTGACGCAAGACGACATCGTGAAAGCGCCGACTGGTGACGTGGCGATGGTGCAGTGGCAAGTGCGTGCCCCTCTGCTGGCCACGTTGCAGTGGGATACCCTCAAGGTGGAGCTTCTGGACGTTGGGCTTGACCAGTACTCGGAGCAAAAGGCCGAGGTAGCCGATCCCACCGCACTCCTCGCAGTCCAGACCGTGGCAGCCGTGGTGCACGTGAGCATCTACCAGGTGGACAGGCGCTCTTCGGCCATGACGGGGGCGTCGGGAGTGCCTTTGCTGGGGCTCCGTTTCTACAATCCTGCGGCAGAGGGGACCGCCCATTTCTTGCTGGAAAAGCTGGTGGTGCAGCTCCGTGACCCGCAAGGCGGAGAGCTGTCCCCCCGAGAGACCATTTCGCGGATCGCGGCCGTTAGACGGGGACAGCCGCTGCGGCCATTTGTGCAGGTGCACGACATTCCGGCGGCAAACCCGCTGGTGCTGGACTTTACCACAGACACCGTGGACACCTTGCGGGCCAGCGTGCCGGACTCCTTGGAGCTGGTCGTGGACCTCTTGCCGCACACTAAGGCGCAGCGCCTGATGCTGGCCGTGGATTCGGCGCTGCATGTGGTTGTGCGGGATGCCGAGTCCGGCCAGCTGGTCACAGTGACCGATACGCTTGGCAACTTTAGCGCGGCCATGCGCTTGCAGTCGGATTTCCGGGTGGTCGTCCAAGGGGAGTTCGACAAGGCTTTTGGCGCCTACCCCAATCCGTTTGGCCAGCCTGATAGGCCGGTGGTCACCTTTGTCTACAACCTGACGGCCGACGCCGATGTGACCATTTCCATCTATTCGCTGATTGGCGAGCTGGTCTGGACGCGCCACTTCCCCAGGGGCACTCCCCAGGCACGGGCAGGAGCGCACGAAGGGGAAGTCTTTTGGGATGGGCGAAACGATCGCGGCCAGCGTGTGCTCAACGGCATCTACATCGCGCGCATTGTCACCAGCAACGGGCAGGAGGCCGTGACCAAGATTGGCGTAGTGCATTGAGGGCTATCTTGGACAAGAAGCCAATGAGACTTCGGCAAATAGCAGTGGCAGGTCTCCTCCTTGTGGCCCTGTACGGGCTTGCCAGTGCCCAGGCAGGTGGACAGCGCCATCTGTTCACCTACGGCATAGGCGCCCGGGCATTGGCCTTGGGCGGAGCCTGCGTGGGGGATCCGCGCGACCCCACTGCCTTGTTCTGGAACCCTGGCGGCTTGGACTACTTGGAACGGAAGAGTGTGACGACCTTCTATGCGAATTTGGTCTGGGGTGCCAGTTTGCAGTCCGTGGGATTTGTGCTTCCCACGCGCAACGTGGGCACGCTGGGTTTTGGCTACGCGCGCATCGGCATCGGTGGGGCACCTGGTCGGAGCGCCCACAACGAACCGGAAGGCACGTTCGGTTTCCAACAAGAAGAGTTTCTCGTCTCCTACGGCAAGCAGATCTTCTCCTGGCTGTCCGTGGGGGTGACGGGCAAGCTGGAGCGGCAAGAGCTGGCAGGTTTTACCGCCAGCTCGTTGGGAGGGGACGCCGGGCTGTTGTGTGCGCTCCCCTTCGACAATTTTCTGTTGCGCGACCTGCGCTTTGGGGTTTCGGTGTGCAATCTGATCAGCCCGCATCTGCGGCTGACACGCGCGGAGGGTGAGGTGGCTGCCGGCGTCGAGCGGCTGCCGGCCATGGTGCGCGCAGGCCTGGCCCGCGTCATCCGCACTGCCGGCAACGGCAGTGCAGTGGTAGTGCACTTTGACGT
>JACIZP010000050.1 GCA_014359355.1 Calditrichota bacterium
GGAGCGGGTGAGTAGCTGGGAATATTCCCCTGGTTGGCCGTGTTCCTTCTCGCCCAGAGCCACCGCTTCTTGCGTTTCGCAGCCGTTTCGCGCCCCCGTCAGGCCCCTTTTCTGCTTCCTCTGCAGCCAGGGCGCGAGAAAGCCCTTGCCGGCCCAGCTGTACACCGTGGCTGCGGCGAGAAAGAGCATGGCGAGGCAGTTGAGCTGGCCGAAAAAAGTCGTGCAGGGAAGCATGCACGGTGGTGAGCGCGCGCCGGTGGCGCACCAGGAACCTACGGCTCCGCGGGCGCCAGGCCGACCGGACACGTATCAGATCCGTTCCCAAGCCGCCCGGCCTGCGCGGAACGCGGATTGGCCTTCTCGCCAGGAGGGATGACCATCGCATTGGACGGCAGGGCAAGTGTCCCTCCCCGGCCTTCACCTCGACGCCAGCGCCGCTGGTGACGCATCTTCCGCCCCAGGTGCCGTTCGGTGCGCGCCCTGACCTCTCCGAAATGCCCCATCTTTCCACTTGACTTTTCCCTCCTTTTTGCGTATACTCCGCAGGTCGCACAAGAATCCGTTTACGATCGCCGGCCCGCGCTCGTTGCGGGCGGCCGCAAGGTGATGGACCTCGAGCACATCTGCCGTACGGCCAAGGCTTGCCGGTTCATCCAGCGCGGCCTTGCCCGTTGGTCGCCGCGTAGTGCAACTTCTCACGCCCGGGGCCGTATGTGAAGACGCGTGCGTTGTCCCCACGGTGCAGTGGGTAGCGAACTAAACAGGAGGTAAACCAAGATGTACCGGAAGAGCATTTGTCAGTTGGGCAGAGTCTTTTTGGCATTAGTCCTGGCTGCCTGTTGGGCCCACCTGGGCATGGCCGACGAAGGAATGTGGACGTTCGACAATCCCCCTACCAAGCTGCTGCAGGAGCGCTACGGGTTCACCCCGACGCAGGAATGGTTAGAGCACGTGCGCCTGGCCAGCGTGCGCTTCATGGATGGTGGCTCCGGGTCGTTCGTCAGTCCCCACGGACTGGTGATGACCAACCATCACGTAGCGGTTGGTCAGCTGCAAAAGGTCTCTACGCCCGAGCGTGATTACGTGGCCACGGGCTTTTATGCCGCCACGCCGGAAGAAGAACTCAAGTGCCCAGACCTGGAAGTGAATGTGCTTGTCTCCATGGAAGACGTCACCGCACGCGTGCGGGCGGCGGTCACCCCAGGCATGAAGGACGAGCAGGCACTGGAGGCACGGCGCGCAGCCATCGCCGCCATCGAAAAGGAGAGCCTCGAAAAGACGGGCCTCCGCTCGAATGTCATCAGCCTCTACCATGGCGGCGAGTACTGGCTCTATCGCTACAAGAAGTACACGGACGTGCGCCTGGTCTTTGCCCCGGAGCGACAGGTGGCCTATTTCGGGGGCGACTTTGACAACTTCACCTACCCGCGCTACGATTTGGACGTGGCGTTTTTCCGCGTCTACGAGAATGACAAGCCGGTGGACTCCGAGCACTACTTCAAGTGGAACGCCAAAGGCGCCAGTGACGGCGAACTGGTCTTCGTCTCTGGCAACCCTGGCTCCACCGACCGGTTGTTCACCTACGAGCAGCTCCTTTTCCAGCGGGACTACCAGTACCCCATGATGCTGGACTACATCAACAAGCGCATCGCCATTCTGCGGGAGTACGCCAAACGCGGTCCGGAGCAAGAGAGGCGCGCCCTGGTGCAGATCTTCGGCCTGGAAAATAGCAAGAAGGCCCTCACTGGCGAATACCAGGGCCTCTTGGACGCCAAACTGATGGCCAAGCGTAAGAAGGCCGAGGATGAATTCCGCGCCCTGGTCGCCTCCAAGCCGGAGTGGAAGAAGGCTTATGGCGATGCCTGGGACACAGTGGCCCGGGTCATCAAGAAACAGGCGCCCAGGGCCAAGGAGCGCTTCTACGGACGAATCATGGGCTCGCGCCTGGCGGGCTTTGCCTCGACGCTTGTCTTCTACAGCATCGAAGTCAAGAAGCCAGATGGGCAGAGGCTCCCTGGTTACCATGACTCGGAGCTGGACGAGCTCAAGTTCCGCCTCCTGTCACCGGCGCCCATCTACCATGATTTGGAAGAAGCCAACCTTGGCGGGGCACTTGCGCTGTCGTTGGCTCAATTGGGCGCCGACCATCCGTTCATCAAGACGGTCCTGAATGGCCGTTCGCCGCAGGAGGTGGCAGCAGAGCTTATCCAGGGCACCAAGCTTGCTGATGTGCCCTTCCGCAAGTCGCTTCTGGAAGGTGGTGAGAGTGCAATCCAGGCCTGCACCGACCCGCTCATCGTGCTCATGCGCAAGTTGGAGCCGATGATGCGCGCCGACATCGAGTGGAACAAGAAGCACGTGGAGAGCGTGATCACCCCCGCTGCCGAGAAAATCGCCCAGGCACGTTTCGCGGTCTACGGCAAGTCGGCCTATCCCGACGCCACCTTCACCCTGCGACTTTCCTATGGCGCAGTGAAGGGCTATCCCATGAACGGCACCAAGGCGCCGTACAAGACGACGCTTTACGGGCTGTACGACCGCGCGCTCAGCTTTGACCGGGAAAAGGACTTTGACCTGCCGGAGCGCTTCTGGCAGCGCAAAGACCGTCTCGATCTCTCGACGCCGGTGAACTTTGTCAGCACGTGCGACATCATCGGGGGCAACTCCGGCTCGCCGGTCATCAACGCACGGGCAGAGGTTGTCGGCCTGATCTTTGACGGCAACATCGAGAGTCTTGTGGGCCGCTTTGTCTACGACGAGGAAGCGAACCGGGCCGTGGCTGTGCACACCGGCTACATTAGCGAGGCGTTACGCAAGCTCTACGACGCCGCGCCCTTAGCCGACGAGATTGAGGGCATCAGGTAACCGCAGAGGGGTGGGCCGCCGGCTCACCCCGCGCGCGTTATGGAGGGACCTATCATGCGTCGTGTGACATTCGCCGCCGCGGGGGCAGTCCTCCTCTCCGTGGCCGCAGCTTTGGCCATCGACACCGCAGACACACGGATGTTGAGCCAGCCGGCCATCAGCGCCACACAGATTGCTTTTGCCTACGCGGGAGACCTCTACGTCGCAGACCGGGACGGCAGCAATGTGCGGCGCCTGACTTCGGGTGAGGGGAACGAGTTCAACCCCGTCTTTTCGCCGGATGGCAAGTGGATCGCTTTCAGCGGCGAGTACGATGGCAACACGGATGTCTTCCTTGTGCCGGCCTCTGGTGGCGTGCCCATCCGGCTGACCTATCACCCGGCGCCAGACGTGGTCTGCGATTTTACCCCGGACGGCAAGGCCGTGCTGTTCTACTCGCCCCGGTTCTCCTTCACCAGCCGCTATTGTCAGCTCTTCACCGTGCCGCTGGCTGGTGGCTGGCCGCAGCAGCTCGAGCTGCCGGTGGGCTTCAAGGCGTGTTATTCCCCGGATGGGAAGCGCCTGGCCTATCTGCCGGTGCGGGAGGTCTTCCAGCAATGGAAGCACTATCGCGGCGGCACCGTGGCCACGATATGGCTCTACACCTTCGCTGACCACTCCGTGGAGAAGATCCCGCAGCCCGAAGGGAGCTGCAACGACACCGACCCCATGTGGGTGGGAGACAAGGTCTACTTCCGCTCCGACCGGAACGGCGAGTTCAATCTCTTTTGCTACGACACCGTGAGCAAGGAGGTGCGGCAACTCACCTTCTTTGCCGACTTTCCGGTGCTTGATGCCGCCTACGGCGCGGGCACGATCATCTTCGAGCAGGCCGGCTACCTCCACACCTACGACTTGAGCAGCGGCCAGGTGCAAAGGCTGCGGGTGGGAGTGGCTGCGGACCTTTTGGAACTGCGACCTCGCTATGTGAAAGGCGCCGAGTGGATCCGCAGTCACGATATCTCTCCCTCCGGGGCTCGGGCAGTCTTTGAGTTCCGGGGCGAGATTGTCACGGTGCCTGCAGAAAAGGGGGACCCGCGTAACCTCACGGCGACCCCAGGGGCGCACGAGCGTTTCCCTGCCTGGTCCCCGGACGGCAAGTTCATTGCCTACTTTTCGGACGCCTCAGGCGAATATGCCCTGCACATTCTGCCGCAAGATGGCAAAGGGACTCCCCGCGTGGTGCCGTTGGGCGGCGCGGGTTTCTACAACGCCATCTCCTGGTCGCCGGACAGCAAGAAGCTTTGCTTTGCCGATAACGCCCGCACGCTCTTCTGGCTGGACCTTGAGAGCGGCAGCATCACCAAGATTGCGCAAGAGGCCATCTACATGCCGGGTGCCTTCGGCACCATCCGCGGCGCCTGGTCGCCAGACTCCCGTTGGATTGCCTACACGCTGACCAATACTGCCTACTTCCAGCAGATCTTCGTCTACGACATCGAGCAGGGCAAGTCCTGGCCAATCACCGACGGCATGGCCGAGGCCAGCGACCCGGTGTTCGACCCCAGCGGCAAGTTTCTCTACTTCTTCGCTTCCACGGACGCTGGCCCGGTGAAGCACTGGTTTGCCATGTCCAACGCCGACGTACGCATGAAGAACGCCATCTACTTGGCTTCTTTGCAGAAAGGCACGCCTTCACCCTTGGCCAAGCAGAGCGACGAGGAGAAGGGGAAGCCGGAGGAGGAGAAAGAGGAAAAAGCTGAGAAGGGCAAAGAGAAGGCAAAGGACACGGAGAAAAAGTCCCCTGCGAAGGTGGTCATCGACTTTGCAGGAATGAACGAGCGCATCGTGGCGTTGCCGCTGCCGGAGGCGGACTATCGAGAGTTGCAAGTGGGCAAAGAGGGGCAGCTCTACTTCCTCGAGACCGTGCCGGCAGGGCCCACAAAGCTGCACCACTATGACCTGGACAAGAGGGAGGACAAGGTCATCCTCGAGAAGGTGGACGACTATCGGCTTTCCCGCGACGGCAAGAAGGTGTTGTACCGCGCCGGGCAGTCGTGGTTCATCACAGAGCTTGCCGACAAGATCGACGTGAGCAAGGGCAAGCTGGACGTCGACGCCATCGAGGTGCGCATCGAGCCGCAGGTCGAATGGCGGCAGATTTTCGACGAAGCCTGGCGCATCAATCGCGACTACTTCTATGACCCCAATTTCCATGGGGCCGATTGGGCGGCGATGCGCCAGAAGTACGCGGTTTTCCTGCCGGAGCTTGCCTGCCGCAATGACCTGAACAGGCTCATCCAGTGGATGTGCAGCGAGCTGGCCGTGGGACACCATCGCGTGAGCGGCGGCGACCAGCTTGCCAAGCCAAAGCGCGTCCCCTGCGGTCTGCTGGGGGCCGACTATGTCGTGGAAAATGGCCGCTATCGCTTTGCCAAGGTCTACGGCGGGCTGAACTGGAATCCCGACCTCGAATCGCCCCTCAAGCAGCCAGGCATCGACGTGCAGGCGGGGGAGTACCTCTTGGCGGTCAATGGCAAAGAGCTGCGCCCACCGGAGAACCTTTTCAGCCGCTTCGAGAACACCGCGGGCAAGATCGTGGAGATCACGGTTGGCCCCCGCCCGGATGGCGTGGGATCGCGCACGCTGCAGGTGGTGCCCATTAGGGACGAAAGCGACCTGCGCAACCGCGACTGGGTGGAGAGCAACATCCGCAAAGTGGACGCCGCCACCGGGGGGCGGGTGGCCTATGTGTACGTGCCCAACACCACCAGGTTGGGACACACCTATTTCAAACGCTACTTCTTCCCGCAGACGAGCAAGGAGGCCATCATTATCGATGAGCGGTTCAACGGCGGCGGGCAAGTGGCGGACTATTACATCGACCACCTGCGGCGCCCCTACATCTGCAACTGGGCGCTGCGCTATGGGCAGGACTTGGTCACGCCCAGCGGCGCCATCTTCGGCCCGAAGGTGATGCTCATCGATGAGAACGCCGGCTCAGGTGGCGACCTCTTGCCCTGGATGTTCCGCAAATTGGGGCTTGGCCCGCTGGTGGGCAAGCGCACCTGGGGAGGCCTGGTGGGCATCCTCGGCTTCCCGGTGCTCATGGACGGCGGCTACGTGACGGCGCCCAATTTGGCCATCTGGACGGAAGAGGGTTTCGTGGTGGAAAACGAAGGGGTGCCGCCCGACTATGAGGTGGAGCAGGAGCCGGCCAAAGTCATTGCCGGGCACGACCCACAGCTTGAGAAGGCCATTGAACTGGTCATGGCCGAGTTGCAGAAAAACCCGCCGCGCAAGCCGCAGCGCCCGCCCTATCCGGTGCGGGTGAAGAAGTAGGCCCTCGCAGGAAAACCTCGATAAGGGCAGAGCTCGCAGGTGGGATGGTGCTCCTGTCCATCCCACCTGCGCTTTA
>JACIZP010000051.1 GCA_014359355.1 Calditrichota bacterium
ACCGGCTGCTGCCCGATTGAACAGACCCACGACAGCCCCACGGTTAGGCTCTTGCAGCAATACACTGACTTGGATGGTCAGGCTGTCTGCCCGCTGCAGTGGGAAGAGGTCGCGCCTGGGATGGCCCGGGGATGATTCCTGGCGAAAGCTCTGCGCGCCGCTGAAGGCGTAGGTTCTGCTCACGCCGCCGCTGACTCCCGGCGCCAGCGGTTCCCATCCTGCAGCGGATGGGTAGGCGCCAGTGGCGTACGTTTCAAAGTCCTCGGCCACAAGCAGGGCGGCCGGTGCGATGGCAACCTGCGCCCTGGCCGTGTCGCCTTCGAACACCGCAAGCACAGCCGCCTCGCCGGTAACCTGCAACCCCGCCAGGAAGAGGCCGGTCTGGTCGATACTCCCGGCAATGTCGGGTTGCACCGACCAGACTGCTGCCCTGGTCACATCCATCTCTCGGTCATCGGAGTAGTACGCAGTGCAGCGGAAGCGTTGGCTCAGGCCGTTCTTCAGAGGAACAAAGTACGGACGGACCTCCAGCCAGGCGAGGTACGGGCCCATGTCCCAGACCTGCACTGCGGCGTGGGCAGGTTCTCCTTCCCGCACCATGACCGCGCCTTCGCCCCAGTAGCGGATGCTGTCGCCTTCGATCATCCCCACGCAGAGGTAGTTCAGTCCGACCACCCCTGTGACCGTCCCCTTGGCATAGTCCCCCTCGATGCTCAAAGCCTGGTCGGCGACCACCCGGAAAAAGTCGCCAAGCAGCTTGCGCCACTCCGCCCAATACTTCAAGTCCCCTGGCCAGTTATCGCGCGCGTGCTCAAACGTATGGTAGTCCTCAGACTCGAAATACTGCCAGGCACTATCATAGGCAGAAAAGTCCAGCACCATCACCCTGACGATGTCTACCTTCTCCTGGCCGGTCCTCTTGGCAAAGGGTTGAGCCGGCGCAGAGGGCCGCCCCGGCGCCTTGCCGATGCGTGGCGCCCCTGCCGGGTCGTAAACAAATCGCAGGGTGATGCCCGCCTCTCGCCCGTCGCTCGTCGGCTGCTTGCTGCAGTGCGAGAACAGCATAAAGCCGCCCGCCACGAGCACGCATGCGCCTATGGTCAATCTTGTCATGATGGAAGACCTCTCTCTTACCCCCAGAAGGTCACAGGTAGTAACGGAACAGCGCATCCACCACCAAGCCCGTCAGATTTGCTTTCTTCGGGCCGCTCTTGATGTTCCCCGTGTAGTAGCGGATGCCGAGGTCGCCCTCGATTTTGCTCCCCAATCTCAGCAGAGCGCCGCCGCCCAGGCCAATCAGGAGTGCGGAGCCAGTGCCATATTCGTTGTCGCCGTACGCCTTCAGGTCCACCAACGCCTTGGGGCGCGTACCCTCCGCTGCGCCGAAAAGCATTTGCGAGGAGAGCTCGAACTCATTTCCGTTGCTGTTCTTGCGCTCCTCAGCAAACAGATCTCCGATGCCGGTCTTGTTCCGGCCTTTAAGCCTCTCGCGCAGCATGAAGACGAGATCGAACGAACCTGGGCGCGCGAGCAGACCGCCTTGAATCAGGAGCCGGTTGCCGCTCTTGAACACGGCCTTGCCTGCCCCCTTGTCTTCGCCGTAGATGCTGTACACCACGTCAGTGGTCACGCGGGCGTCGTTGCCGAACAGGGTCAGGGCGCGATCAAGGCCCGCGGAGAGCGTCAGTTCGCCGCCAGGCTTGTACTCATAGTCCAGCCCCTGGAACGGCCGGAATGCCCCTCTTGCCAAGTAGCTGAGGCCGCCCCCCAACACAAAATCGCCGAGTTCCATTGCCGTGGCCAATCCCCCATAGAAATCCAAGCCCTGCCCCATCGTCGGCACGCGAAAGGATAGGGCGTGTAACGCCAGCACATTGGAAACGTTGAACTCCTCGGCGGTAAGCGAATGCTTGCCGGTGGGAAGGTTCGCGCCAAACGTGAACAGGAAGCGGCCGTTCGGCGTCCAGTAGTGGCCACTGATGCGCGTGTCAGAAAGCCCGCCCAATTCGTTGGCCGCGACCGTGGTAAGCTTAGAAAATGCAGGCGCCGTAGATACGACCACACGCATCTGCTCATTTACCGGATAAACGAAGCTCACGGGCAGAGCGACCTGATTGACCTTGTTGGTACCCGCCGTCCACCACTGGCCAGTCACTCCCGCTCCCAAGGATACCTGGCTCTGCAGCCTGCTCAACAGCGCTTGTGCACGGGAGACCCCCGGCACCAGCACGCCGAGCAGCAGAATAAGAACAAGGGCGTCACGCTTCATTGCAGCACCTCGCCACCTGCATCTTTTCACTTGGGAATGGGAACCACAACCTCGATGCTGGCGCCAGAGCCAAAACTCGACTGGCTCTGCTCCTGCAGGGGTTGCCGCGCATCGACACCGGGCACAAATCCGGCGCTGAGCTGTTGCTGCGTCTGCTGCAGACGGTCCAGAGTCGACGGCTTGAGCACGTCGGCTACTGCCGGAGGTGGCTCGAGCGTCTCTTTCAGCTCCTGAATGTCCTGGCTCCCCACTTGGATTGCTTCCACCTGGGCAACTGCAGCATTGGCCGCCTTGAACTTGGGGTCGAGTTCGGCTGCTTGTGCGTAAGCCGCCCGCGCGGCATCAAACATGCCGCGATCTTCATAGTCCAGGCCCTTGCAGTAAGCCAGGAAGGCGAGGATGTTCTCCGTGGGGATGAGCAGGATTGCATCACGCTCCTCCTGGCTGAGGGGCACGCCCATCTGGTCAAGGATGCGGAAGACCAGTGCCTTCTCCATGCGGAAAAAGTCCTGCAAGGAACCGCTGATGCGGCGCGGGCCACTGACGGTGCGGCTCCTGGTGTCCACCAGCGCTGTCTCGATGTGCAGCTGTTCCCCTTCGAGGCCCAAGAATCCGCCCTGCACGACCTTGGCCACGCCGAGCAGGCGGCCCAGCCGCGGGGCAGTGGCCTCGTCGACCAGGCCGGTCATGCCCAAGCCAATTTCCTCCAGCAAGGCCTGCATCCTCGCCCGCTCAATGACGCGCAGCGCCTTCGCCTTGGACAGGTCGGTGATGAGCATCTCGGCTATGCCCTTCTCCAACGGGTCAAGCTCCTCAGGCCCGCCCAACCTGGCGAAATTCAACACAGCCACCGCATTGTGCGGGATGCGCACGGTATCGAGCGCCGCCTCATTCGCCAGAGCCAGCCGCGCCTGTTCTGCCAAGCGCCGCCGCACCAGCACCCGCAGTCGCCCTTCCAAGGCCCGCCTCATCTCGCTCATGCGGCCCACCTGCGTGTACCGCCGGTACATGTCAATCGCCCCGTCCAAGTCGCCCGTCAACTCGCAGGCGGAGCCGAGGTAGAACAGGGTGCGCGCATCGGTGGAATCCAGCCGGAAGGCCCTCCTCAGCACCGCGATCGCCGCGGCATAGTCCTGCTTGCCGTAGAGGGCAATCCCCGTGTCGCGGAGAACGAGTGGATCTCCACGTCGCTCCTCGAGCGCGATGACTAAATGCCGGAGGGCAGCATCGTAGTTTTGGCGGCGTAACTCGCTCTTCGCCTGGCCGTAATGGGAAGCAGCACACCCCATGAGGATGCAGCCTAGGCTCAAGGCCAAGCTTGGGATAAGACTCTTACGCACGAGCTATCTCCTCCTGTGCCAAAAGGTCGCAAGACACGCTATTTGAGGTGCACCTGGATCTGCATGAGGCGTTGCTTGGCCTGCGCGAAGGAAGGGCTGATGGCAAGGGCCTTGCGGTACATCTTGTAAGCCTCAAGAGGCTGGCCACTGTCCTCCAATTCCAGCCCTTTGGCGTACAGCACCGCCGCCTCGAAGGAGGCCTCGCCACTCTCCTCCAGTCGTGCCCGGTCCTCTTTGGTGAGGGCCACATCCAGGTCCCGGACGATCTTCTCGGTGAGTCGCTTGACCATGTCGAACAGCTTATCCACCTTGCCGGTCTCTTCTTCGGCCTTTATGGTCAAGCCGGTCTCCACCTCCACGATGCGGGCGTCGATGCGCATCTTTCCACCGAACATGTGCACAAAGCTGCCCAACAAGAGATGCTTCGCCCCCAACAGGCGACCCACCTGCACCGCGCTCTTCTCGTCGATGAGGCCGGCCTGGGCCAATTTCATTTCCTCCAGGAGCTGCTGCAGCTGTGCGCGCTCGATGACTTGCAGGGCACGCACCTTGGCCAGCTCGGTGATGAACATGTCGGCCAGTCCCTTGCTCAGCGCCGCCACCTCGTCTTTCTGCGCCAAGCTATTGTTCTGGAAGTAGAGCACGGCAAGCGTCCTTGCCTGTTGAGCTCCTGTGGGCACGGCAGTAGTGACGAAAAGGAGGGTCAAGAGGAGGGCCAAGGTCCGTTTCCAAGCGCACATAGTCAACCTCCCATTGGCTTGCGGGAAAGGGCGACTTCGCCGGCTGAAAAGAAGACAGGGCGCCCAGCACCTCAGCCGTCGCCCATTTGCCGGTTTCTGTGCAATGCTAAGCATTTTCTACGAGAAATACAAGGATTTTCTCTTGGCCGCGCAGGAGGGGAAGGTAGTTCCCGGCAGCACAACGTGTTCCAGTGAGGGTGGACGCGCCGCCTTTGGCTCAGGTAGGCCAGAGCTCATTGCCGGCCCTTCCCCCGTTGCCATGACGCAAAGCTGTGGCAAGAACGGTTGATTGGGGCCTTAGCCTGCGGAGCCGGCCGGGTCCTTCCGCCCATGCCGGCTCCGAGCTGTTGCCTCTAATAGAGCTGCAGGTATTTCTCCACCTCCCACGGGGTCACCTGCACCCTGA
>JACIZP010000052.1 GCA_014359355.1 Calditrichota bacterium
CGTCTTGCTCATCAGTCGTTTGAGCCCCATCGCTTTCCCTCCTTAGAATGCGTGCGGCCGTTCAGTTTGAGGCGCATCATCCCAAGCAAGGTTCCAGCTTTCCACCTCCAGAAGTTCCTCAACGGTCACCACCCCCTTGCGCAGCAGCAGATTCACCACGGTGCGGAGGGAGATAGTGTCGGCCAGGGGGAAATCCACCTCCTGGCTGGTGGGTCGCTGGGCTTCTGGGTGTGCTTCGTGACTCATGCGTATCTCGCGTAGGCTCAGTGGCGCTGTCCCTTAGCGCAGGAGTTTCGCCAGGATGATACCCAGGATCAACCACAGGGGGATGCTGACGATGAGGGCCCAGTTGAGTCCCCGCAGCATGGGGATGGCCTTGAGCTGGCTCTTGCGCTCCAGGCCCCGCTCGATTCTGAGCTTCAGCTCCTCCAGGTTCACTGGCTTGACGAGGTAGTCGTACGCCCCTTCCCGCATGGCGCGGATGGCCGAGTCCAGAGAGGGGTACGCGGTCAACAGGATGACCACGGCGTGTCGGTCAAGGCTCATGATTTCCTTGAGCAACTGCAGGCCGTCCATCTCTGGCATTTTCATGTCCGTGACCACGGCGTCGATCGGGTACTCCTGGTACTTCTGCAGCCCTTCGCGCCCGTCCCGTGCCACGATCGGATTGTAGCCCCACCGCTTCATGACCTGGGGCAGAACGTCCAAGATGTCTTGTTCGTCATCAACGATGAGGATGTTGCTCATTGCCGTCGCACCTTTCGCTCTGCGCCAATGCCCCGCTCTCATGCAGGAACGCTCGGTGGCCGCCTGCGGCTTGTGTGACCAGCGAGGCGCCCGTGAATTCCACGTGCTTGCAATATAGCCCTTTTTTGCCACTTATGCAAGTCAAAAATCATGGCATAGGGGGGTTCTCCGGTGACATAAAAAAGGCGAGCACCTATTTGCTCGCCTTTGCAGATTCTGCATGTGTCCCCGACTATCTGTTCTCCACCCCAAACGTGTAGCGCTGCCGATAGGTGTGCTGTCCCTCCCCGGGATTACAACGCCCAAAGTCCGTCCAGCGCAGGACGCAATTCACCAGGGCGCACTCCAGCTCTGGATCTCCGAGCGTGGACTCCACCACCTCCGCACTCGTCACCTGCCCCTCCGGCGATACCACAAAACGCAGGTCGATAGACCCTTCAAGGCTTGGATTGATCTTGACTCGCTGCCGGTAGCATTCCAGAATCTCTTGGTTATGGCGGGCCAAGACCTCGGCGACATGAGTCGGGGATCGCACATCCACCGGCACGGATCCGCCGTCGCCTTGCCCCCGTTCCCGCGAGAACCGCTCGAGGCGCGCCAAGTTCCCGTTGCGTATCTCGGCGATCCAACTGCTTTCGCCTTCCTTGGGGCTGTCCGTCTTGTCGACGCCTTCCGTGGCGATTCGCGGGGAAGCGTCCCGAGAGGAAGTCACAACCTGCGTGTCGCCCTCCTGCTGTGCCTGTGTCCGCACAGGCCTGCTGGCGGGCTCAGGGTTTCTCTGCAGCGTCGCGACCTCGCTACTGGCGGGGACGGCCGGTCCATCATACTGCTGCGCAGCTGCCACCTCCGGGCCGGGGACTTGTGGAGTCCGCCGCTCCTCAACACCTTCCCGGCCGTAGCGCGTCTGCACTGCCAGCAGCGCGGTAGCACAGACTATCGCCAGGCACCACTTTGCTCCCTTTCGCACCACAGTCCTGACACCTCCCTTCATCTTCCTCCCCCTCCAGGTTTGTGGCTTCCAGGAACCGCCCCAGGCAGTCCCTCCCACTTCTCTGTAAAGCGCCCCGTGTTCCATACAACCGCCCCCCGATGTACCCCTGTTCTTCCTCCAAGGTGCATCGGTCTTTTCCTTTGCTGGTGGCGGCTATCGTCTTTTCGCACCGCGCCAGGACCGTGCGGTCCCTGCCCCGGTCAGCAAGCAGCGATTGTGCAAATATTCGACTCGTTCTCAGTCCGAGACACCTCACCTCCACCTTGGACGTGAGAGGAGCTCGCGCTCGCTTTGATTGTGCCAATTTACAACAATTCTCGAAGAAGTCAAGGGGAAATTTCGGCAGGTTAGGCTGGATTCTCAGACTGGCTGCTGTTCGGGCGTGCTCTTGTGCACTTCCTGAACACGCGGGTGCCACCGCGCAGCAGCAGGGGAAGAGCCCATACCGCTACGCGGTGGCGAACCGGCTACTTTGCGAGCAGGAGCTTCACCCTCTGCACCTGTCCTCCGTGCGAGAGCACGGCGACGTAGACGCCGCTTCCCACTGGTTCTCCGCGACTGTCTCGGCCGTCCCACACCAGCTTGTGGCGACCTGCTGGCTGCGATTGGTCGCAGAGTAGGGCTATGAGCTGGCCCCTCACGTTGTAA
>JACIZP010000053.1 GCA_014359355.1 Calditrichota bacterium
GCTTTCATCGCCTTTGCTGCGCCTTGGAATCTCCGTCGTGATTCTATCTGCTTTCCGTCTAACACGCAAAGCTTCTTCGCTCCCAAGGCAGCAAGCGGGCTTTGGACACCTCCCCTTCCTCGGTTGAAGACATACGTGTAGACCGTCGTCGTGCGCACGTCTTTGTGACCGAGAAGCTCTCGCACGGTCCGAATGTCATAGCCGGCCGCTAGCAAGTGCATGCAAAGTTGCCCTTTGGTCAACCCCGCTTTCTCACCCGCGTGCTTGAATGCGTTCTATAAGAGAGACTCATCCACGTGATGCCGCCCTTGCGCGCCCGTCCGCGGGTTCCTCCACCGACGCCCCTGCGGGAACACCCATTGCCAGCGCCAGTCGCGAGAAGCGTTTGGATATTTCCGATCCAGCGCATTCGGCAGGGGAATTGCGCCATAGCCTTCACGCAGGTCCTTCTCATGAATGGTTTTCACTCTACGTAGATGCTCTTGCAGCGGGGCCTTGACCGAACCCGGCAGCATCGTCACTCTGTCTTTTGCGCCCTTGGCGTCACGAACCAGGATTTCGTTGCGAGCCAAGTCAATGTCCTGAACGCGCAGGCGCAGGCATTCCATCAGCCGCAACCCGGCTCCATACATCAACGAGGCCATGAGCAATTTCTCGCCATAAGCGGCTCAGAACGGCATTGACCTCTTCACCTGTCAGAACGATGGGCAACCGCTTCGGCTTCCGGGCACGAATGACATCGCCAAGCTCGCCAACCTCGCGCCTAAGCACATAGCGGTAAAGGGACAGCAAGGCCGAGAGAGCCTGACTCTGCGTGGAGGCACTCACACGCACCTTCAGGGCCAGGTGGGTCAGAAAAGGATTGCTTTCTGGTCCTCCCATCTCCGCCGGATGGCGCACACGGCGGAGGAAGGTGAACCGCTTCACCCACATTACATATGCCTCCTCCGTCCGGCGACTGTAATGGCGGGCGGAAAGGGCTGCGCACTTGGTCGAGCAACCTCGGACGGCTGCCCCCGGCCAGGCCCGGCGCTTGTGTAGTTAACGGTCCCATGGTACCCGTGCCACCGACGACGGAGCGTAGCCAGCGCCTCGGTAAATTAACAAATACCAGGTAAAACGTCAAGTGTTTTCTTGCGTGCGGGTCGAGTGGTCAAGCAGGAATCCCCTTGCCTCCGAGCCAATCCGTAGGATTCCGCCCTTTCGATTCAAATCCGTATGCCGCGGGCCATCCTCTCTCTTTCGCTCCGACAGGCGAGAGATCTCCTTGCCCGTCCGCTACCGCATTGCTTCATTCCCCCGTCGGCAACGCAGGACGACCCACGGGCCACCAATTCTCCAGCGAGCCCCTCGAGGACGGTAGCGATCTCGCCGTCTTGCGGCTCACACCTGCCCGCCGCTGGCGGGCCCATTTCCACCGCAACGGCCACCAAAACCTTCGGCCAACGCGGGAGACGCACCCACCGGCCAAGAAAAAGGCCACCATAGGGGGGAACGGCACCTGCCGGCGCTCACACGCCGCTACCCGCGCGCTCGGGCGAGCAGGTTCTCCGCGTCCTCTAAGAATCAGAGGAGAGGGAGATTAGCTTCCACCCTGCTGCGGCGAATTCACGGCCTGTACAGAGGCGGCGCACCTTGCCTCCTCACCAGGCCCACCATCCCGGCATTTTGCCCTTGACTTTGTGCCCAGACTTAGCTATCTTGTGTCCGAGAGAACCGGGCTGGCGGCGCCCTACGGGGCACGGTGCAGCAAGCAAAGAGAACGGACGAACCCACTCGTGGAGAGGAGCGCCATGAAAGTATTGGCCGTTATCGTTGCGCTCACTCTGTGCTTTGGCAGCGCCATGGCGCAGAAGCTTCCCTCAGGGGACAAGGCCATGGGGAGCAAGAAGTACGACCAGTTCGAGCGGCCGGAGGTGTGCAAGAGCTGTCACGGGGACTTTTACCAGCAGTGGCGCCAGGCCATGATGTCGCAGGCTTACACCCACCACTGGGACGAGATCGAGTACTTCGACCTGGCGGTCGCCCATGCGGCAAAGGTGCCGGAACTGAAGCCGGTGGTAGACGGGTGCAACGGTTGTCACGCTCCGTTGGCATTTCTGGCCGGTGACGTGCCGCCGCCGCGCCCTGCGGCGAACTCCCGCGCCAATGAGAGCGTAAGCTGTGACCTCTGCCACACCGTCCGCGGCTACGAAGGCGAAATACCCCACAACTTTAGCTACACCTCCTCGCCTGGTCGGGTCAAATTTGGGCCCAAGCCCGGGCGCACGTCGCCCCACCATGAGACGCAGTACCTGCCTCTCTTTGCCCAGACAGAATTCTGCGCCAACTGCCACAACGAGCGCAACCCTTACGGCGTGTGGGTCAAATCCACGCAGATGGAATGGAAAGAAGGGCCTTACAGCAAAGAAGGCGTCACCTGCATGCAGTGCCACATGCCCAAGGCCTTAGGTCGCAACGCGACCATGGCAGAGGAAGACACCATTGCACTGCACCTTTTCCACGGCGCACATGACCCAGGCAAGTTGGCGAGCGCCATCGAGTTGCGCATGCATCCAGAGGAGCGCGAGGTGGAGCGCGGTGGAACGGTGGTCCTCCACGTGCAGTTGTTCAGTGCCAAGCCCGGCCACAAGTTTCCCACCGGTTCCGTGGAGGACCGCATCGCCTGGCTGCACGTGACCGCCGTGGACGCCGCGGGCAAGGAATACCACTTGCCTGTGGACCGCAAGGGGTTCGCCGGCGAGGAGTACACCATCGCCTCTGATGAGCTCGCCTATCAGGACATGGGCCTGCCCAAAGGCGACCCCAATTTCCAGGGGGTGCCCCGCGACGGCGTCCCGCTCGGCGACCGCATCTTTCGCATGCCTTACTTCGACCCGCAAGGGCGCATGACCATCATGCAATGGAATACCAAGTCGTTGGGGGTCGACTACCGCATCGGGCCGCGCGAGGCCAAGACGGAGACCTTCACCTGGCATCTTCCCGATGAGGTGGCCGTGGGCAAAGTGGTGTTTAAGGCACAGCTCAACTATCAGAAGTTGGTCAAGCCAGTGGCCGATTATTTGGGCGTGCCGGCTGAGGAAAGCGAGGTCATTCCTATCAACTCGGCGACCACCTGGATCGAGGTCTACGAGTAGGGGCGTCTGTGAAGGCTGCCCGCGACTTTGTGCCTTTGCAAGGAGGTGAGATGAAGACGAGATTGCTGACGATTATGGCCGCGGCGCTGCTTGCGGTCACCGCAGTGCTGCCGCCGTCCGCACACGGCATCCCGGCGTTTGCCCGGCGCTATAACCTATCCTGCACTACTTGCCACTCGCCTTTCCCGCACACCAAGCCGTACGGCGACGACTTTGCCGGACAGGGGTTCATCATCAAAGAAAACGAGAAGGAGCGGGACTATGTGACCGCAGGGGACCCGCTGCTCTGGGTGCCCAAGACCTTCCCCGTGGCCGTCCGCTTTGACGCCTTTGCCGTGGCCGAGCAAGACTGGCCGGTGCACAGTGACCTGCAGATCCCTTACGGCCTCAAACTGCTCTCCGGAGGCGCTCTGTACAAGAACATCGGCTATTACTTCTACTTTTTCATGTCCGAGGCCGGAGAGATTGCAGGCATAGAGGATGCTTACGTCCACTTCGACAACGTCTTCGGCACAGGGTTAGATGTGATGGTGGGTCAGTTCCAGAAGTGCGATCCGCTCATGAAGCGCGAGTTACGCCTGACCTACGAGGACTATCAGGTGTTCAAGTTCCGGCCGGGCATCTCGGCCACCAATTTGACCTATGACCGAGGCCTCATGCTCTCCTATGGGGTGGAACAGACCGGGACTGATCTGGTGGCAACTATCACCAACGGCAACGGCATCGGCCCGGAGCAGCCAGAGACCGGTTCGTTGGACAACGACAAGTACCGCCACTTCGGGCTGACGCTGCACCAGAGTATCGGCGAGCCGCTCACCGTAGGCGGCTTTCTCTATCGCGCCAAGGAGCAGTCAGCAAGCCGAACGAACACCGTGACCTATTTTGGTCCGGACTTGAACGTGCAGATGGGCCCCCTGGAGCTGCACGTGCAGTACCTGGAGCGCCGGGACAGCAATCCCTTTTTCGCGCAAGAAGAGCGGCACACCATGCGCGGCGGCGTGGCACTGCTGACCTACTCTCCCCAGTTAGACCGCTCACGCTGGTACCTGACTGCGCTCTACAACCACGTGGACTCGCCATTGGAACGATACCGCTCAGGCACCCTGAGCGGCACCTACCTGCTCAGCCGCAATCTCCGTTTGCTGGCAGAGTACACCCGCCTGCTCGAGGAGAAGCGAAACCGCTTTGTGCTGGGCTTAGTCACTGCCTTCTGAAACATGAGCAGCCACGTCCACGGCAATTGTGCGGGGAGGCCATGGCACGCGCGGCGCGGTAGCCACAGGAGGCCCCGTCACCAGCCATGAGACCCGCGCTGCACAGGCTCTACCGCGTGTTGACCTCGGTAGTGACCATGTCGGCCGTCGCCGTCGTGCTGGCTGTGGCATGTGGCGTGGCGACCTTCATCGAGAACTCGTGGGGGCACGAGGCGGCGCGCGCAGAGGTCTACGAAGCCTGGTGGTTCACGCTCCTCCTGGCGATTCTCGTCCTCTCTGCACTGGCCAATTTCCTGAGGCGTTGTTGGTGGCGGCCAGACAAGGCTCCCGCCGGCCTCGTTCACGTGGGCGTGGTGGTGATTCTGGTTGGCGGGGCGGTCACGAGGCACTTTGGGCGCGAAGGATTTGTCCATATTCGCGAGGGAGAGAGCGCCGCACAGGTCATCTCGGATCGCGCTTACCTCACAGTCTCGGCGACTGATGCGGACCGCGTGGCAAGCAAATCAGTTCCCGCCTTTTTCTCTCCGCGCAAGAGACCGCGCGCCGAAGTGCGGATGAACATCGGGCAGGCGGAGTTGACCGCCCGCGCCCTTCGCTTCATGCCAGAGGCTGTGCCGAGCATCGAGTCCGACCCGACTGGGGGGCCGGCTGTGCTCTTGACTGCCGTCGACGGCGACCGCACGCGCATCATCGCGTTGCGTCCTGGGGACGTGGTGCCACTGGAGCACGCCATCGTGACGTGCGACACCACGGTGACCGACACTCTCCCAGTCTTCCGCCTCGCCATCCACGGCGACTCGCTGACTTTCTGCGCCACTCACCCGGTGACCAGGGCGAGCATGCGTGAGAGCGAGGTCGTGCAACTGGCGGCTCACGCAGAGCACCCCTTGTACCCGTTGCAGCTCTACGGACTGGGCCAATTGAAGCTTGCTCTGCGCTCCTTCTTGCCCCACGCGCGCCTGGCTGCTGTGCCGGCCAAGCAGGTGATGCCGACGGTGGATGAGCAAGACGTAACCCAGGCCTTGGAAGTGGAGGTAGCTGCTGCTGGCGAGCGCCGCGTGGTGACCCTGTTCGGGGGCGCCGGGGCAGTCGCGGACACACAGACGGTGGACCTCGGCGGCATAAAGGTAAACCTGTCCTTCGGCTCAGCGGCCTGGCCGATGCCCTTCGCGTTGCGCTTGACGGATTTTGTCATCGAGCGCTATCCTGGGTCCGAGCGCCCGTCCATGTTCATCAGCAAAGTCGTGGTCGTGGACAAGCAGCGGGGCATCTCACGGCCGGCGGACATTTTCATGAACCATCCGCTCCGTTACCGCGGCTACCGTTTCTACCAAGCCTCCTACGATGACGACGAGTGGGGCACCGTGCTCAATGCGACGGTCGATCCAGGGGTTCCAGTGGTGTACACCGGCTTTGTTCTGCTTGGGGCCGGCCTTTTGGCATGGCTGCTGTGGCCACTGGGCGGACGGCAGAAAGGTTCTCGGCTTGCCCCGGCCGGGGAAGCCCCCGTGTCAATTCTGCTCTTGGTTGCCCTGTGCGCCCTCTCCATCGCGGGGCGACCGGACGCGTCAACTTATGGCAAAACAGCGCATCTGCGCGGATTCTCGCGGCTGCCAGTGTTGGATGTGGATGGCCGTTGCAAACCCATGGACACCTTTGCCCGCGAAGTTGTGCGAAAAGTCAGCCTTGAGAGCAAGATAGAAGGCCTGCCGGCCGCCGAGGTCCTGTTGGGTATGATGGCCCGCCCTGACCACTGGCGTCACGTGCCGATGGTCTATGTGGAGGATGGCGGTATTCGGCGCACCCTTGGCCTAGCGGCGGACCAGCGCCACGCGCGCTTTGTGGACTTTTTCGACCAGGACGGGCGCTACCGCCTAACAAACGAGCTCCAGGCAGTCCACCACAAGTCGCCAGCGGAGCGTACCCGGCACGACCGCGAGCTGCTGAAGGTAGACGAGCGCGCCAGCATTTGCTACATGGCCTTCCGCGGACTGCTGCCTCGGCTTTTCCCGCATGCAGACCAGCCTGCGCGCTGGCTTTCCTACGCCCAAGCGCAGCAGGAGCTGAGCGCGGAGAAGGCGGGGGAAGTGCGCACCATCTACCAGGCATATCTCCAGGCTGTGCGCCAGGCGGAACTGGACGGTTCATGGGGACAGGCAGACCAGGCTCTGCAGCGCATCGTCGACTACCAGCGGCGCCATGCGCCTGGGCTCATCCCTGCCGCCAGACGCCTCGATGCGGAGGTCTTGCTCAACCGTGTGCAACCGTTCCAGCGTCTGCTGTTCGTTTACTTAGGGGCGGGGCTGGTCCTGCTGCTTGCGACCATTTTGGGAACTGTGCGCCCCCGGCTCCTCGGGGGCGGCTTCTTGCTGGGCGCGCGACTGCTTCTGCTTGTGATTTTCCTGTGTCACAGCGCCGGACTGGCGCTGCGCTGGTACGTATCCGGCCACGCGCCGTGGAGCAACGGGTACGAGACCACCGTCTACATCTCCTGGGCTGCGGCTCTGGCAGGCCTGCTCTTGTCGCGGAGGAGTCTGTGGCTGCCTGCGGCGACCTCTCTGCTGGCGGCCGCCGCGCTGTTTGTGGCCCATCTCAGCGGGATGGACCCACAGATTACGCCGCTGGTACCGGTGCTCAAATCCAGCTGGCTGGTGATCCATGTTTCCACAGTCACGGCCAGTTACGGGTTTCTCGGCCTCGGGACGGTGCTTGCCTGGTTAGCGCTCGCGCTGCGCGCCTTTGCCCCGGGTAAGGCTGCGGCCCACTTTGGCAGCGCCATTGCTGAGCTGAGCGCCGACACCATGCGCTTGCTCAAGGTGGGGTTTGTGCTTCTGGTGTTCGGGACGATGTTTGGCTCGGTGTGGGCCAATGCCAGCTGGGGCCGCTACTGGGGGTGGGACCCCAAGGAGACGTGGACCTTGATCACCATTCTCACGTACGCGGTGGTCATCCATCTTCGCCAAGCCCGCTGGCTTGCGGGGCAGGTGGTGTTTTCTCTGGCGGCGGTGCTGGCTTTCGGCTCAGTGCTGATGACCTATTTCGGCGTGAACTACTACTTGACGGGCCTGCACTCCTACGCGCAGGGCGAGCCCTCCTCCTGGCCTGCGGCAGTGTACATTGTTCTCGGCGCGGTGGTTGCCGTCATCGTTGCCGCCTCGATGCGGGAGATGCTCTCCCGCGCGAAGAGGTGAGGGCGCCTTCCCGCGGTGCGCCTCATCCCGCCAGACGACTCTGGTGCGCGAAGTCGCACGTCCCGACCAGGCAGGGCGCTGCGCTCGAGTGCAACGGACCCAACACCCTCGTAGGCACGGGCCGTCGCTCCGCAGTTCATCCTGGCGGCCCCCACAGCCCGCACGAAGGGCCACAAACGCACGGGTCTCTCGCCAAGGGCTCTGCTCACCAATCCGACCCGCCTTGTAGCACCCGTGATGGGAGGCCAGATTCAGTTGCCCGCGGGCAGCTCTATTCGAACAGCTCCTGCCGCAGGTGCGGGGCGATGGCCTTGGCTAAGGCGCGCACCTCGCCCCTGGTCAAGTAGCGCCACTGGCTTGAGCTCCCCAAGTCGCAGGGGCCCAAAGGCCACGCGCACCAGGCGCAGCACCTCCAGTCCCAGCGCACTGAGCAGCCGGCGGATGTGGCGGTTCTTCCCCTCGTCCAACACAAGCTCCAGCTCAGTGCTGTACTCATGTTGGCCGATCACCCGCACACGCTTTGCCGAGAGAATTTCGCCGCGCGAGGTGCGTACCCCTGCGCTCATCAGGCGGAGATGGCCTGCCTGTACCTCCCCCTTGACCTCGACACGGTAGGTGCGCCAGACCGCAGAGGCCGGGTCCAAAAGACCAGCGGCCCAGGCATGGTCATTGGTGAAGAGCAGGAGCCCCTCACTCTCTTTGTCCAGCCGGCCCACTGGCGAGACGAATGGCAGGTTCGCCCCGGCCAGGCAATCGTACACAGTACCGCGCTGCCGTTCGTCGGCAGCAGTGGTTACCAGGCCTCTGGGCTTGTTCAGCATCAGGTAGACGCGCGGCGCCGAGGTGACCAGCTGGCCGTCTACTTCGACAAGATTGCGCTCCAGGAGCACGGGCGTTTCCGGGTCCCGTTTGACCTTGCCATCCACCCGCACGCGGCCTTCGGCTATCAAGGCCCGGGCGACGCTGCGGGAGCAGTAGCCGAGTTTGGACAGCGCGCGGGCCAGACCCACGCGTGCCTGTTTCTTCGGCCCGGCGGATGCAGCCGGCTTAGCTGTTTTTGATCTCGTCCTGCCCGTGTCGCGGTGCATCGTGCCCTCCGCCGGCCAGCCTCAGACCGCCCCGTGGCGGTGCGTGGGTAGAAACGCAAAATACCCCTTGCGCAGGAGTTCGGGGAACATGACCTGGGCGATCCGGGCCACGTTGCGCGCATCGTGCAAGCCGCGATGTGGTGTGCCGACGAACGACATGCCCAAGAGCGTGAGGGCCTTGCTCAGCCCCACGCGCTTGTGCTGCCGCCACTCGGCGAAGGCTCTTTTCAGGTCAACGTGTTGGGAAAGAGCTTCTGGGAAAGGGACGCCATGCCGCCGGCAATCGATGCGCAGCTGTGTACGGTCGAAGGTCCCCCATGAACAAAAGAGCACGGGATCCGGACCAAGCCATTCCACAAACTGAGCCAAGGCCACTGTGAAAAGCGGGGCCTCATCCACCTGCCGCTGACGGATGTGGGTCAGGCGGCGGCAGAAGTCACTGAGCTCCGGGTTCTCCACCGGCCGCACAAAGGTGGCGAACTCATCGTAGGGCCGCAACGTCTCGCCGTCCATGCGCACCGCGCCGATCTCGATGGTCTCCTTGCGCTCGCGGGGCGTGGGATCCTGCCAGCAGGTGGCCTCCAGGTCGATGATCACATAGTCCGTGGCCCGATAGTCGACGCCAAACAGTCGCATTCTCGCACTTTCCTTAGGTCGTGGCCAAACGATGAGGCCCTGGGGCCCGCATGCCCTCGCTCGCCTGGCTGTGCCCCCCGCACAAGTCGATGTGCCGCCCCCGTGTCTTAGCGCCTGCCCGAAGCCTCCTCCATGGCGCGCACGATCACTTCCGGCTGCTGTGAGCCGATGAGAAGCCGCTTGCCGTTGGTGAACTCCAGCTGCACGCCGCGATTGCCGCTCACATTGTACGCCATCCCGTTCCGGCCGTAGCGGATGCCCCAGCCCCCGTACTCCAAAATGGGGCGATAGGTGCAAGCTTCGAAACGCGCCAGCTCAGAATACGGTAGGCGTTTGAACTTGCGATGAAAAGGTACGAAGCGAATGTACAGCCCATCCGATCGCACTTCGGTAATCAGCCTTGTCCACCAAAAGAACGCCACCAGCCCCACGCCGAAGATAAGCCACAGGATCACCGCAACGACGTCGGGCGCGGGGTGGTTCCCCATGCGGATGCCCATTAAGATTTGGGCCACCAACACATACCAGCTGAAACCGGCAAGAAGCAGCACCAGGGCCCAGAGCCAGGGCTGGCGGAAGTGTTGCACTTCTCTCACCAGTGGTGTTCCATGTGTTTCCACGTGGCTGTCCCTCCTGTGCAAGATCTATTCGTTTTCGGCGTAGCTGCTCAGCATTGCCTGGAACTCGGCGATCCGCTTTGCCACTTCGAACACTGGCGCCGTCCACACTGCCTGGTCGCGACGCCGCAGGTAGGCGAGCAACATGCGAAAGTCGTAGCTGCCGACGGTAAGCCTCTCTCCATCGATTTCGTGAAAGACCAAGACGACCCACTGACCACGCGCGGTCAGCTCTTCCACCAAGCCAATCATCTCGAAGCCGCTCATCCTCTCGACGCTCAACCCCCACACGCAAGCCAAGTCCACCAGCGCCGGCGAGTTACCAAATCCGTACTCCCCCACGATGCGTCCGGCCAGAAAGTGGCGCGCCACCACCGGCACATAGCTCTGACGGTTCTTGCCTCTTCCTACAAAGGTACAGGAACAGGGGTACGCAAAGGTCCAGTACCTCTGATGCGGCGCAATCGTCTGCAGGCGGGCTTGCGCGGCTGTGATGTCTGCCTCAATTTCCGCAAGTGTCATGGATTCCAGTGCTCTTGGCAAGGGGCCTACGTTGCAGGAACATGGGTGGGATAGCGTGTGGTTGCCAATCTCGTGACCTCTCCGTGCTACTTCCCGCCACGGCGCGCAGCGTGCTTCCCAGTCCTCCCCATGTGGGTTGAGGTAGAAGGTCCCTCGCAGGGCAAACTGCTCCAAAATGGGCACCGCTTTCTGCAGCTGGTCGACGGTGCCGTCGTCAAAGGTCAACGATACCGCGCCCTGGTACGGCGCCCAGAATTCCTCAATCTCCATCTCGCCCCTCCTGACGCCTCTGCAGGGCCAGCAGCTCATGGCGATGCCTGTAAATCTTGCCTATGGCCTCGGTCAATAGATGGGCTCTCGAGGGCGGGCAAGCCAGGATCCGCCACGGTGTGAGCACCGCACGATGGCGGTGGAGGCCTTCAGCCACGGGAAGCTCCCATCGCGACGGCGTAATGGCCCGCACGTAGCTTCTGCTCAACTGATGCCGGCGTTTGCTGTGGGGGAAGTAGACCTCGCTTTGGTTCAAAGGGGCATAGGTCGTATCAAAGTTAAGACCCAACTCGGCCGACAAGGCCCGTCGAAAGAGGGAGGCATCCAGACCGTCAAACGCTTCGGCCTCGTACAGGAAAGCGAAAGCATAGCTGCACATGCGCGTGATGCGTGGGTCGCGGTGGAGTGGTCTAACGCCTGGAGCCTCGGCTACCGCCCTATCCAGAGCCAGGCCATGGCTATCAAGCACAGGCGCATTGCGACGCAGGGCCGCAAGTTGCCCGCGCAGCACCGCCGCCTGCAAGGAGGTCATCCGGTAGTTACCGCTGTGCACCCTGACGCCGGGGCCAACCTCGCGGCCACACAACCTCTGGCTGACCACCCTCCAGTACAGCGTCTCGTCCTGAGTGAAAAGCGCTCCCCCCTCGCCGGCAGTGATGAGTTTGGAGCTTTGGAAGCTGAACGAGCCGAACACCCCGATGGTACCCACGCCGCGACCCTCCCACTGCGAGCCGTGCACATGGGCGCAGTCTTCGATCAGGTAAAGGCCACGCTTCTTTGCCAGGTCCCCTAAGGCTTGCAAATCGGCCAGGCGATGGTAGAGGTGCACCGCGATAATGGCGCGCGTACGCGGCGTGATCGCCCGCTCCGCGGCAGCAGGATCGGTACACATGGTCTCCGGATGGACATCGACCAGCACCGGCACAGCGTTGACGTCGCACACTGCGGCAGCAGTGGCCTGCCACGTCAGGCCGGGCACGATCACCTCATCGCCGGCGCCGATGTCCAGCGCCTCCAGAGCCACCTGCAGGGCATGGGTGCCGTTGGTGAGCAGCGCGCAGTAGGCTGAGCCGTGAAAATCGGCCCATTCGCGCTGGAAGCGAGCCGCCATGGAGTCCACCCCAGGCCAGTCGTCCCAGACACCGCTGTCGTATGCCTGGAGGAGGTATCGGCGCTCCAGGTCGCGTCGCCTGGGCAGTCGACAGCCGGCGAGCAGGTCCTTCGTGACGGGTTTGCCCCCTCTGCACGCCAGGGCACTCATGGCCATCCTCACGTTCGCACGATAGTTGGGCAGAGATGCGTCGACCCTGTCCGTAACCCACACTGGGGCCAAGACTCTGGCCTAATGTACAAATCCTGGGGAGAAAAGCAAGGCAAAATGGAAACGGCCGAACCCCTTCCCGACACGATTCGCCGCCATGCGCGATTCTCATTGCGACTGCCCCGAAAACGGACCGTGCCCGAGGTGTGGACCGCCCATGGCAAAAAAGAGCTTGATATTGACAGGGAATTTTGCCATATTGGCATAGCACGCGGAGACCTTAGCACGCTGAAACACTGCTCACGTCGGTTTGCGGCAGCTCGTCCAGACGGTGCGACCGCGGCACGAAGGAGTGTCAGTGCCGCCACCAATGTCCCACTTCCCTGTCGCTCACAGTTCAGGCGCGAACAGATTCCAGCTTCACAAGCCTGCGTCTCCGCAACAGGGGTCCCGATCCGGTGCTTCCCGCCTTGCGCCTCAATTGCTGCCATCCGGGCACAGGCGCCGCGGGAAATGCAGAAAAGCGCCGCAAGAACAACCGAAGGAGCAGAATCATGGACAAGAAAAAGCGTGCGAAGATGTACGAAAGTTTCCTCCTCGGCGAGGGCTACACGCCCACCATCGACCAGGACGGGGACGTGATTTTCAAGGCGGAAGGGAGAACCTACGCCATCCTCATCGACGAGCGGGACGAGGACTTTTTCCGCCTGGTCTTCCCCAATTTCTGGCCCATTGAGAGCAAGGAGGAACGCCTCAAGGTGGAACAGGCTGCCCTGCAGGCCACCGCCGAAACCAAGGTGGCGAAGATCTTCCCAGTGCGGGACAACGTGTGGGCCAGCATTGAGCTGTTCTGTTCGCCGCCTGAGGTTTTCAAGGCGGTGTTCACTCGCTCAATGTCGGCGTTGCGCGCAGCGGTCGGCTCCTTCGCGGAGAAAATGGCAGCATAAGCTCGCTATGCGCTGGGGGATGGGGGCCAGGAGACTGGCGGGCAAAGGCAACTTGCTCTCCCCCAGTACGGAGATTGCCAGCAAGCGGAGCCCCATCCGGCAGCAGGGGTGGGGCTCCTTTTTGCTCTTTGGCCCTTACCTGCCCGCGACGAAATCCTCGTCAAGCACCCGGTCAAGAGTGGCGACGAGCCTCTCGGCATCGGCCTCAGAGAAGACCAGCGGCGGCTTGATCTTCAGCACATTTGCTGCGGGACCATCCCGGCCAAGGAGCACTCCCAACTCTTTCATTCTCTCCACCACGTAGGCTGCCTGCTCCGTCGCTGGGGTAAGCCGCTCACGGTCCAACACCAGTTCCACCCCCAGGAAGAGCCCCATGCCGCGCACATCACCGATCAGCTCGTGGCGCGCCATGAGCTCAGTCAGCCCGGCCTTGAGTTTCGACCCCACGCGCAACGCATTCTCTTGGAGATGTTCCTCGCCAATGACCTCTAACACGGCAAGGCCCACGGCACAGGCGACTGGATTCCCGCCAAAGGTGCTGAAGTATTCCATGCCGGAGTGAAAAGCTGCCGCCACTTCAGGCGTCGTAATGACTGCCCCCAAGGGGAAACCATTGCCGATGGGCTTGCCCAGCGTCACGATGTCCGGCACCACGCCTTGCGTCTGAAACCCCCAGAAGTGCGTGCCGACGCGGCCAAAGCCTACCTGTACTTCGTCGGCGATGCAGATTCCCCCAGCCTCGCGCACTGCGCGGTACGCCTCCGCGAGAAAACCGTCCGGCAGAACTATTTGCCCAGCGCATCCCATCAACGACTCACAGATGAAAATCGGCCGGACTCCCCGTGCACGTAGCTCATCTGCCGCCTGCTGCACATGCCTTGCGTAGTTCTTTCCTACGTGTGCCTGACCTTGCCGATACAGTCCTCGATAGGGATCCGGGGTTGGAACCACATGCACGTACGATGGTGCCCCTTGGCCGCCCGGGCCGTTGAACTTGTACGGGCTGATGTCGATCAATGAGGTGGTATTGCCGTGGTAGGCGCCGTCCACCACGATAGTTTCCCTGCCACCGGTGAAGGCCTCCGCCAAGCGCAGGGCCAATTCATTGGCCTCGCTCCCTGAGTTGACGAAAAAGCAGATGCGCAAGGGCTCCGGCAACGTCGCGGTAAGGCGTTCGGCGTACGCGACCAGCTCTTCGTACAGGTAACGCGTGTTGGTGTTCAGGAGGGCCATCTGCCGACATGCGGCCTCCACCACCTTCGGATGGCTATGCCCGACATGCGGCACGTTGTTGACTGCATCCAGGTAAGGGATGCCGTCTCGGTCGTAGAGGAACTGGCGGTAGCCGCGCACCAGATGCAGAGGCCGACGGTAAGCCACGCTGAGCACAGGCGAGAAGTGCTTGCTCCGCCTGGCGAGGAGTTCCCTCGTGCTGAGCTCTTCAGTCGCTGCGAGGTCGAAGGAGCGGCCAAGAAGGGGCGAGGGGTCTGGGCAGATGCTCAACCAAACTGCGCGCTGGCTGGGTGAGGCGACCCCAGGAAAGTCGCCGCGATACCCCAGCATATCGGCGATCACTTGCAGGTGCACGTGGGGCGGCCATCCGCCGTTTTCGGAGCTCTCCCCCACCCAGCCAATTGTGTCGCCACGCTTCAGTCGCCTGCCCGGCTTTATGCTGGTCAGAGTCTTCCTGCTCAAATGTCCGTACAGGGTGTAAAACTCCGGCCGTTGCCCCTTCGCTTCGTGCTGGAGGATGACGGTGGGGCCGTAGTTGAGCGGTCCAGCGTTATCCTGGACACTGACGACAGTGCCCTCCAGCGGCGCGAGGACCGGTTGGCCTGCTGGAACGAACAGGTCAACGCCCAGGTGCACGGTGCGCGGTTCGCCTCCGGCAAAGAGAGCGCTGGTGTAAAAAGGGCGGGCCTCGGCGTAACGCCCCAGCCCCACCTTTCCCTGCCGAGCAGCAATCTTGTCAAAGAGCGCCTTGGAGAAGGCGGCCACATCCTGCCACAGGTGGGGCGCACCGGCATCACAGCCTCCCACGGCAAAGTCAAACAACACCGCATTGGCCATGAGCTCGGGGGCAACCACCGGTCCCACCTGGTGGCGATTTTCCGCCAGCCATTTCGCCACGGCTTCCCCCTGGGGACACGGTGCATACCCACAGGCGTCCCGCAGCCGATACTCGGCAAGGCGCGGGGGCACCTCCTTGAGGCGCTCCAGCAGATCCCAGGCCGGCTGCGCAGAGACCGACAAGTACTCGTTGCCCGGCACGAGCCCGCGCTGATGGGCCTCCAAGCAGACGCTGAGGCAGAGGCGCATGCACATCAGCGGGAAAAGAACCTCTACCTCCTCCTCGCGCAGCGGAAAGACGCTATGATAACCGGCGATGACCTCAGCTGCCGCACCCACCGGGTCGTCCTTGCCGAGCATCGCGTAGGCGGCAACCACCGCCGGCTCTGCGGCCGCATAGCTCACCACCATGTCCCCAAAGTCCAGCACGCCCACAACTTCGCGCTCCCACGCCGGCGGTCCAACAAGCACGTTGTAGTCGTTCCCGTCGTTGTGGATGAGCATCCTGCGCAACGCCGCCAGTTTGTCTGCCACCTGGTCGAAGAGCTCCAGGTAGCCGTCGATGAGAGAGCGTCTGCCGGCGTCTCGGATGTCGGCTTTATACCTGCGAATGGTGGATGGGGCACTCTGCAGGTCCCACTGCAGCTCGCGCGCCAACGCTGGACAACTCAACGAAGCAAGCACGCGATCCATGGAGCCGAACAGGCGCCCAATTTTGCGCAAAATGGCAGGTGTGTGCGGCTTGACCAAGGCAAGGGGTGTACCGGGAAGGAAGGTCACCAGGCGGACGAAAAGTGGCTCGCCGTCTTCGTCAGGAACTTCGCACATGAGCTGGCCGCGCAAGGTCGGTAACGGGTGGGGGCAGGGAATGCCCTCCTGGGCGAGTCTGCTCATGACCTCATTCTGACACGCCAGCACCTGGGGGGAGGCGCCCAGGTTAGCGATCTTCAGGACGAACTTCTCGCCGTTGGCAGTGGTGAGCAAAAAGTTCTGATCCCGCTCGCTGGGCAGCTCGTTGGCCGTCACATCGATGCCGTAGAGCTCCCTCGCCAGCTCCATGGCTTTCCCGAGCGAAAAGTGTGGCCGCAGACGCACGTCCTCACCCATGACCGCTACCCGACAAGTCAGCAAACTCTTCTTCGCGCCATCGCCGAGCAGAGGGGCTACACCGCGAGGAGTGGCCCGTATGGCTCTGTTTGCGAACTATGTGGACCGCTGCTTGCGTCCAGCCTACAGCACGGCGCAGAACTCGCCAAAGTCAGGCTTCTCCTTGATGGGATAGACTTTGGCAAAGCGGATGATACCTTCCTTGTCCACCACGAAGACGGCACGCTCGCTGAACCCCTCTTCGCGGTAAATGCCATACAGTTTGGCAACCGCCCCTTTGGGTTCAAAATCTGCCAGCAGCTCCACATCCTTGACGCCCAGGGCTTCCGCCCATGCTTTCTTGGAAGGAACGCTGTCGACGCTAATGCCCAGCGCCACCGTGTCCTTGTCCGTCAGCGCTTTGATATTCTCCTGCAAGTCCTTCATTTGCGCCCCACAGATCCCGGTCCAGGCTAAGGGGTGGAAGGAGAGCACGACATTCTTCTTTCCCCGATAGTCGCTCAGTCTGACCTTCTTGTCGCCCACAGCCGGTAGTTCAAAATCGGGTGCCTTTTCCCCGACCTTCGGAAAGTGATGTGACATGGATACCTCCTCCATTGTGTCCCGCAACGTTCTATTCCTGTCCAATATCCGGGAGATTCGCCCGGATGACCTCAGCCGAGCGGTGCAAAGCCACTCTCTCTGCTTCTGCCAGCTCTGTCTCGATGACGCGCACCACGCCCCGCCTGCCTACCACGCACGGCACGCTCAGGCAGATGTCGTGCAGTCCATACTGGCCGTTGAGGAGCGTAGAGACGGTGAGCAGGCTGTGCTCATCGCGCAGGATGGCTCCCAGGATGCGCAGCACCGCCTGACTCACACCGTAGTTGGTGTAACCCTTGGCGCCGATGATGTGATAGGCGGAATTGCGCACGCTCTCCTCGATTTTCTCGCGGAAGCCCGAGGTACATGCGCGTGCGCATCCTTTGCAGAACTTGGCCAGTGGCACGCCGGCCATATTCACCGAGCTCCACAGGAACACTTCGCTGTCGCCGTGCTCGCCAATCACATAGGCGTGCACGTTCCGCGGGTCGACCTGGCAGGCTTGGCTGAGCGCGAATCGGAACCTGGCCGAATCCAGCACCGTGCCCGAACCGAGCACCTGATGCGGCGGCACGCCCGCCGCCTTTTGCACGACGTAGGTCATCACGTCCACCGGATTGGTGGTTACCACGATGGCCGCCTGTGGGCAGACGGAGCCCAACTGGCGAGCTATGGACGCGCAAATGTCGGCATTGCGTTTGACCAGTTGCAGCCTGGTTTCGCCTGGCTTCTGCCGCGCGCCAGCAGCAATAACTACGGCCGCCGCATCCCGGCAGTCAGCCACGTCGCCGGCGCGAATCTTCATCGGCCCTGTGAAGAACAGGCCGTGGTTCATGTCCAGCGCCTCGCCACGGGCTTTGTCTGCGTTCAGGTCAATCAGCACCAGTTCCGTGGCGATAGCCGCCATCTGCGCCGTGTAGGCGATCGTCGCCCCTACGTCCCCCACACCGATGATGGCAATCTTCGGCATTCCACCTCCATGCTAAGGCAGGCGGGCCGCGGCGCGCTTCACCGGCGGCACGTAGGCCCTGAGCGTGAGCGACAGAGTGACCACCGTCACCGAGCTTAGCGCCATGGCCAGACCAGCCAGCTCTGGCCGCACGGTGAGGTGCAGCACCGGCCAGAGTGCCCCTGCCGCCACGGGGATAAGCACGGTGTTGTAGGCAAAAGCCCAGAAGAGGTTCTGCCGAATGCGCTGCATAACCTTCCTGCTCAGCTGCAGGGCGGCAACGGCGTCCAAGAGGTCGTCCTTCATGAGGACGATATCGCCCGCCTCGACGGCGATGTCGGTGCCGCCCCCGATGGCGATGCCCACGTCGGCCTGGGCCATGGCAGGGGCATCGTTGATGCCATCGCCGACAAAAGCCACCACCTCGCCCTGCCCCTGCAGTTCCTTCACCTTTGCCGCCTTCTCTTGGGGCAGCACTTCCGCTGCCACCTCTTCGATACCAGCCTCTGTGGCGACCTCGTGGGCGACGCGGGCAGTGTCGCCGGTCAACATCACCACCCGCAGGCCCATGCGGCGCAGGGCACTCACAGCTTCTCTGCTGGTGGGCTTGAGCGGGTCGGCAATGGCCATGAGGCCCACCACTCGCTCGCCGACTGCCACAACGGTGGTCGTCTGGCCTTTGCTTTCTGCCCGCGCAAGCTCTTGGGCTACCTGGTCTGGCACCGAGATGCCCAGCTCTGCCATCAAGGCACGGTTGCCCACCGCCACCCGCTTGCCGCGAAGTGTCCCGGTCAACCCCTTGCCCCCAAGTGTGTTCAAGCCTTCGACCTCTTCGACAACGACCCCCCGTTCCGCCGCTTTGGCCAGTATCGCCTGCGCCAGGGGATGGCGGCTGTTCTGCTCCACTGCCGCAGCAATTGCCAGGATCTCGTTCTCAGATGCGCCAAAGCCTTTCACTCCAGTCACGACAGGTTGTCCACGGGTCAAGGTGCCGGTCTTGTCCAGCACAACGGCGGTCACCCGAGGCGCCACCTCCAGGACCTCGGCGCTCTTGATGAGCACCCCGAGCTCAGCTCCGCGGCCCACGCCTGCGGTGACGGCAGTGGGCGTGGCCAAGCCGAGCGCGCAAGGACAGGCAATCACCAGCACGGAAATGAGGACGGTGAGGGAAAAGAGGAGCGGTTGGCCCAAAAGCACGTACCAGACGGCAAACGCCAGCACGGCCACGGTGAGCACCACCGGAATAAACACCCCCACCACGCGGTCTGCCAGCCGCTGAACCGGTGGCTTGCTGGCCTGCGTCCTCTCCACCAGTTGCACGATCTGCGCCAGCAAGGTCGACCGACCCACCCTCTCGGCCTGGTAGCGAAGGACGCTGTTGGTGTTCAACGTGCCGGCCACCACTTTATCACCAGGCCCCTTGAAAACGGGCAGCGGCTCGCCAGTGACCATTGACTCGTCGACAAAGCTGCCGCCTTCCATCACCACGCCGTCCACGGCCAGCCGCTCGCCAGGTTTGGCCACGAGGATGTCGCCCACCTGCACTTCCTCGACCGGAATCTCCACCTGCGTTCCGTCCCTGAGCACGGTGGCGGTACGCGGACGGAGGGCCATGAGCTTTTTTATGGCCCCTGAGGTCTTACTCTTTGCCCGTGCCTCCAGATAGCGCCCCAAAGTGAGGAACGACGCCAGCATGAGGGCCGTTTCGTAGAAAAGGAATTCGTGCGACAAAACGTGAAACGTCGCCAACAGGCTGGCCAGAAAGGCGATGCCCATGCCCATGGCGTACATCACGTTCATGTCCAGCAGACGGTGGCGCAGGGCTCGTCCTGCAGCGCGGAAAATGGGGGCGCTCACGTAGACGAACGAAGGCGCCGCCACCAGCAGCATCAAGTACCCAAGGGGCAAGGAGCGGAGCATCGGCAGGTGCATGGCCACCATCAGCAAGGCGGCCACGGCAAAGCCAACCACGAAGCGGCGGCGCCTATCGGCCAGCTCCTTGTGCACCGCCACTTCCTCAGGAGGCGCACCTGCAGCCTCCTGCAGACCTAAGTACTGATAGCCGGCGCCCTCGATGGCCTCCTGCACATCGCGCGCGGAGACTTGGCCGCGCACCACGGTGACGTGCGCAGTCTCGGCACCAAGGTTCACCGTGGCGGCAACGACGCCCGGCACACCGCCGAGCGCATGCTCGATGGTGCGCGCACACATGGCACAGCTCATCCCGCCCACTCTTACCACCATCTCTTCGAGCTCCACGCCGTAGCCTGCTGCCTCCACCGCCTGCACCAAGGTGCTTGTGCGCACGCGGTCGGCCTCGAAGGCCACCTGGGCCTGTTCGCTCCCTAGGTTCACCACCACTCGCTGCACGCCCTCAACCGCGGCCAAGGCCCTTTCGACGGCCTTCACGCAGGCGGCACAGCTCATGCCAGTGACCCGCAGCCCTATTTCGCTTAACTCCGCCACCGTCGCCTGCCAGAGCGATTCGCCTTTTCAACTGCCTGTTCTTGATCTTCTGCAAACCACACGACGCGTTGTGGGAACGGAATCTCGATTCCCTTCTCCTCTAGTGCCTTCTTGATGGGCCAAAGCAGCTCAGTCCGTGTTGCGTACCAGGTGGCAATTGGCGCCCAGAAGCGCACCACTAACTCCACGCCGTCGTCGCCAAGGTTGTCCACGAACACTTGCGGCGCCGGTTCGACCAGAACATACGGGTGCTCTTCCAGGACCCGCTTGATGATGGCCATCGCTTGCTCGGCATCGTCCTGGTAACGGATCGACACGTTGTAGTCAATCCGCCGACAGCCCAGAGCCACGAAGTTGGTAATGTTGGAAGTGAACACCTTCTCATTCGGCACACGCACCACCAGGCCGTCGTAAGTGCGGATGGTGGTGGAAATCATCCGGATGTCTTCCACAAAGCCGGAGATCCCCTCAATGTGCACCTGGTCACCGATCTTGATGGGGCGCTCCACAATGAGAAAGACGCCGGAGATGAGGTTACCCACGATCTGCTGGCTGGCGAAGCCGAGGACGAGTCCTGCCACCCCGCCAGCGACCATCAGACCGGAAAGGCCTACCCCCAACAGAGAGAGGGACCACATCACGCCCGCCGCAACGATGAGGTAGTAGACCACCTTGGCGAGCACGTCCAGGTGGTGGCCGGCCACCTTCTCGCGGAGCGAGCGACGCAGAGCGAGGGAGGCGAGCTTGGCTCCGGTCAGCGCGCCCAACAGGACGAGGAGCGCGCCCACCAAACCAAACACAGTGATGTTGCCAATAAGCTTGATGTCGCTGATCATAAGCCGTGGTCCATAACAAACTTGGCAGTCGAAGAAAGCCTTCGTGCCCTGTACACTTCCAGGGACTTTTTCATTCCCTCCACGAGCGGGCTGTCCAAGAAACGCGTCTCGGCCACGCCGGGAGCCGTGATCCTCATCTCCGCACGCATGGCTACCATGGTTTCGTTGAAATAGATCTTCATGCCATGCGCGCTGAACACCACCCTGCGTATCTCCGCCCACTTGGAAGTGGCGTTGTCAGCCGTAAGTTCGATGATCCCGAAGTAGAGAGGATTCACTGCTGGTGGCGCAAAACTGATGTCACTTTGCCAAAACCTGCACACCAGGCCTTTGCCAAGTGGCCCATACAGGGCAAACTTGCTGGGCACCACCGAGAAGACATCCAACATTTCCATTTCCCGATGGGCAGCTAGAAATACGCCCACCTCGATGGGAAACGTGACGAAAATGGTGATGCCCCCTTTGGGCTCGACGTGCACTGCCTTGGCCAAATGAACCAACAAGGCGGGAGAAATGTTCTGCGGCAGATTGACCGGCTCCACCGGGTTGACGATGAGGCGGTTACTCCCGGTTACTACCAGTTTCTCGGCGGCGCCACATCTCCCTTTTCGCCAATAGTGGAGCGCGTCGCCCTCGCGCACAGCGCGGAGGTGCACTTCTGCACTCTCCACTTCCATGGGCAACTGATGACGGCCAAAGCGGATACACGAGGGTTGGTCTGAAGGGCCTTGCACAAGGGTCCGCGATACCTGCCGACTTTTCACCTCTCCTCTCCGTTCAGCTAAAGCCTCTTTGTCACAGCCAATGGCGGCGCCGGAAATGGAGCAGCATGACGCCGGCTACCACCGCCATCAGAGCCAGCACCGCCGGGTACCCCCATCGCCACTGCAGCTCCGGCATGTGGGGAAAATTCATCCCGTAGATTCCGGCAATAAAGGACAAGGGGATAAACACCGTGGCGATGATGGTGAGCATCTTCATCACTTCGTTCATGCGGTTATTGAGTGAGGAGAGATAGATTTCCAGGAGGCTGGTCGCCATCTCGCGGTAGCTCTCTATGCTGTCGGCGATTTGGATGGTGTGGTCGTAGGCGTCTCGGAAGTACACAGTGGTCGCCTCGGTCACCAAGGGCGCTTCGCCGCGGGCAAGCACGCCGATCACCTCGCGCAGGGGCCACACTTCCTTGCGCAGGTTGAGCAAGTCCGTCTTCAGGCTATGAATCTCCTGGATGGGCGAAGGCCCCACATCATGCAGTACCTTCTCAGTGAGGGCCTCGATATCCTCCGCCACCTTCTCCAGGACGAGAAAGTGTCGGTCTATCAGCACGTCCACCAGAGCGTAGAAGAGGTAGTCGGGCCCCGAGTTACGGAGCCTCCCTTTGCTGTTTCCCAGGCGCTCGATCACGGGGCCGAACACGTCGGTGGGACGCTCGACAAAGGTGAGCACTCCTCGCTCACAGAGAATGAGGCTGACCTGGTCGCTGCCCAACCCGACTTCCCTGCCGTGGTCCACAAGCCTCAGCACCAGAAACACGTACTCGTCGAAAAGGTCGACCTTTGGCCTCTGGCTTGTGTTGGCCACATCTTCGAGCACCAAGGGATGGATGCCCCACTGTCGGCCGATCCCCTCCAGAATCTCGGTATCCTGCAGGCCGGTGACCGTCACCCAGCGGCAGAGACCTGGCCGCGGCGGGCCAGCCTGGGACAGGTGCACCGAGCGGTGCACCACACAGGTCCTCCGGTTGTAGTCCCACATGTCCACCGTGACCTCGGCTACCTTCTGTTCGCCGATGTGGACGAGCGTACCAGGAGGAAGGCCGATCTTGCTGGACCGCTTAGCGGCGCGTTTTGTCATGGCAGCACGCCTCCCCTGTTTGTCTCATTCGGTCCGCTTGATGATTACCAGCGTGGCGTCGTCCTCCCACGGTGCCCGGGCACCGAACTCAAACACCTGCTCAAAGACGACCTTCAAGATCTGCTCTGCCCTCATAGCTCGTTGCTCGCGCACCAGCTGCTTCAGCCGGGGGAGGCCGAACTGTTCTCCGTCGCAGCTCACCCGCTCAATGATGCCATCGCTGTACAGCACTAGCACCGAGCCCTTTTCGAGATAGGCGTAGGCACGATTGACATGCAACTGCGGCACGAAGCCGAGAGGCACCCCGGTGGCAGGGAGGTCGCGGATCTCGCCGTCGCCCACGATGAAGGGCGCAGGGTGGCCAGCGTTGACGTAGAAGAAATGCCCGTCCCATTCCACCTCGCCGATAAAGAGCGAGACAAAAGTCGTCGGGTAGGCCGCGGCCTGCATGACCTGATTGAGCTTCTCCACGGTGTGGGCAATGCGCATCTCCTTGGCCAAGCCCATGCGCAAGCCGACCACCACGTCGCGGGTGAGGAGGGCAGCTACCAGCCCGTGGCCACTGGCATCGCCCACAGCCACGCCAAAGCTATCTTCGTCAAATTGGAAAAAGTCGTAAAAGTCACCTCCCACCAATTCTGCCGGTCTGGAGCAGCCGGCGATCTCGTAGCCTTGCACACGGGGGACGTCCTTCGGAAGGAGGGTTTGCTGAATCTGTGCAGCCTGCTGCAGTTCTGTGTTCATGGTTTCCGCAAACAAGCGGTAGTTGAGGGCGGTGCGCACCGAATTGAGGAAGAGAAGCACTTCCTCACGTACCCAGCCGCTGCGCAGGTCAAAGATGAACAGCCACCGCCGCTCAGTGCTGTGCACGTAGATGCCCGCAGGGATGATGTACTGTCCGCCGCCCGGCCCGACTTCGAAGTGCTGGGCCAGCGTCGGGTCATCAAAAATGAAGCTGCCGTTCGTCAGGATGCGGCGCACCGCCTCGTCATCGGCCGGAAGGCGAGGAGCCACCTGCCGGCCGAGCGCGGCGCGATAGGACTTGACCAACACAAACTCGTTACCACGCAGCTCGTACAGGTGGCTTGCGGAAAACTGCAACGCCTCGCCGAAACGTTCGGTGAGCTCCCCCAGAATCTGGGCCAGGAAGTTCTGCCCTCGCTTGCCGATGCGAATCTTGCCGAGGATGGCGTCTAACTCGCGGTAGAAAGTCTTGGGTTCGGCCATTGCTCAATGCTCCGCTCTTCTGTTGCGCTGCACGCCGCTTTCCGCCGTCGCAGCTGTTTGTGTCCTTCTACGACGCCGGCAGCCCGGCCGTTCCGCCCGCCAAGGCGTACCCAGTTCGTGGTCGCTTGGCTGCTCAGGCCTTGTCATCCGCAATGAGCGCCTTCCATTCGGTGACCTCGTAGCCCAGACGGCGGGCAAATTCACGGCACACCCGCTCCTCGATCGCCGCGACCTTGGCCGGTTCAGTCGAGTCCAAGGCAATGAGCCCGCCGGCGAAGGTGTCGTGCCCCCCTGCGTTGCGAGGATCCGGCACCAGCGCCTTGATCAGCTTGTCTGCGCGGGCGCGTGGCGAGGAGGCACGCACCGACAGCACAAGGTTACCGCCAAACCGGCCGGTGCACAGCGCCCAGCTCACGCGCGCACAGCGGAGCAGCATATCTGCCATCTCGGCGACCACGTCCGGCCCAGGCACCTCCCCTATGTTGGCCGTGAGGACGTGGCGAAAGATGCGAGCGCGCGCTAAGGTGCGTGCCAATACGGCAAAGTAGGCGCGCGGCAGCTTTGGGTGAATGATGCGCGCCAGTTTGCGGGCACTGGACAGCGGCAGGACCGCATAGTAGGCGCGCACGTCCCGAGGCGAAGCCTCGCGGCCCAGATCCTGCGTCTCCGAGCGAATCGCATAGCTCAATCCGGTGGCAAGATCGGCAGTCAGCGGCAGACCCGCCGCCTGGATAAGCTCCAACAACAGAGTGGCAGTGGCCCCTACCTCGCGGTCGATGAGGGCAACCTGGGCCTGCAATCGCCGCTGGCGGGCATGGTGGTCAATGACCAGGTGGCAGGTCACGTGGGCGGGCAGTTGCACGTTGCCGGCTCCCGGCTGCGCGTCGACCACCGCCACTCGGTCAAAGCGGTGCGCCCGGCGCGCCCCACCCTTCCTGAGGCGAATGTGCAGTTCCCGCACTAACGCCTGGTTCTCAGCTCGCCAGACGAAGCCTTCGTAGGAAAGCGTGGCCCGCAGACCATACCGCCGCTCAGCCAAGTAGCGCAGTGCCATGCCGCTTGCCAGCGCGTCGGGGTCCGGGTTGTTGTGCGTCAGGATGAGCAGCGTCCTCTGTCCGGTGAAGAGACTATCCAGTTCGGTCAGCGCTCCCTGTGCCATCTCCTGAGCCATATACGCTCTCTGCTCCCCGGGCCGATTCTCCAGAACATTCCCCCGCGATCATCAGGCAAAGAGGCTTCTACAGAAAATACGCCTTCTGGACGTATTGCAGAACCATGCGCTGGGTGTTGAAAAACGAGCCGTTCAAGGCAATGGCGTGCGCCATCACCTCCTGAAAGTCTTTGCGCTTCTTGTAGAACAGAGGCATCACCACCTTTTCCAGCTTGTCGTACAATGCGGCAGCGTCGGCGTCTGGATTGTTCGGCACGCTGGTATCCAGGACGGGGCAGCCGATGGCCCACCCAGTCTTCCCCTCAATACACCCCTCGATCCACCAGCCGTCCAGAATGCTCAGCGACGGCACACCGTTGACGGCAGCCTTCATGCCGCTGGTGCCAGATGCCTCCAAGGGCGGAATGGGCGTGTTGAGCCACACATCCACGCCGGCCACCATGAGCTTGGCAAGCTCGATCTCATAGTTGGGCAGGTAAGCGATGCGAATGGCGTCCTTGAGCTCTTCCTTTGCCCGAAAGATGCGCATGATGAGCTGCTTGCCCTCTTCATCGCGCGGGTGAGCCTTGCCGGCGAAGATGATTTGCAGTGGGCCAGCCTTCGCGGCGATCTGCCGTAGACGGGCCGTGTCGCGGAAGATGAGGTCAGCCCGCTTGTAAGCCGTAGCCCTGCGGGCGAAACCCAAGGTAAAGGCTTCGTAGGTCATGCCTGCGCCAGTCTCTTCGTTCACCCGGTCGATGAGCCGCCGCTTGATGGCCATGTGCGCCTCCCAAATGCGCGCCCGCGGGATGCTGAGCGCATAGCGAAGGCTGAAGCTATCGTCCCGCCAGCCAGGGATGTAGGCGTCGAAGAGCTCCTGAAACGGTGCAGAGGCCCACATGGCCACATCCACCCCGTTGGTGATGGAGTCGATGCTGTATTGGGCGAACATGTGGCGAGAGACCTCCTGGTGCCGCTTGGCCACGCCATTGATGTAGTGGCTGAGGTTCAATGCCAAGAAGGTCATGTTCAGCACGCCCTCGTGCGAGTAGAGCTCTGGGAAGCGCATAGTCTCATGCGCGCCCAGCACGCGCTGCACCAGGCCAAGGTCGAACTTGTCGTGGCCAGCCGGAACCGGCGTGTGCGTGGTAAACACGCATAGGCGCCGCACGGCATCGATGTCTTCCTCATCGGGACGGTCCTTGCCCTGTTGGCGCATGCGGTCAGCCAGCAGTTCCAAGGTCAGGAGTGCAGCGTGCCCCTCGTTCATGTGGTAGCGGATGACGTGCTGGTGGCCCAGGGCGCGCAAGATGCGCACCCCAGCGATCCCCAGCACCGCCTCCTGGCACAGCCGATAGTACGCATCGCCACCATAGAGATAGTGGGTCAGCGTGCGATCCCAGTCGCTGTTCTCCGGCAGGTCCGTGTCCAAGAAGTAGACCGGCACGCCAAAGCCACTGGCGCCACAGACCACATACTTCCAAGCGCGCACATACACCGTCCGCCCCTCGATGGTGAGGGGAACGCGCGCCTTGGTCTCCACTAAGTGGCTCTCCACATCCCACACCACGGGTCGTTCCACCTGGCGGCCCTGGTCATCCAACTCCTGCCGGAAGTAGCCTTTGCGGTGGAGAAGGGTGACCGCCACCAGAGGTACGCGCATGGCCGCTGCGGAGCGAATGGTATCGCCCGCCAGTACGCCCAAGCCGCCGCTGTAAGTGGGGATCTCCTGCTCCAGACCGACTTCCATTGAAAAGTACGCGACGACTTCCTTTGCCATGGTTCTCCCTGTGTTGATGGTCCCGTGTAGCTATGAGCAGCACGCGTTGTGCTCGTTGACCCATCGCCACTTCGTCAAGAGCGACACCGCGCTTCTGAGCGCCCTCAAAATACAACAAACGGCGGAGCTTTGCAAGGAGAATTCTCCGCGCTCCGCCGTCAGCCCTCGCCCTGATGCTGCCGTGTCTACTTGCGGCGCGGGCGATAGATGTGGGTGCTCAGGCCATAGAACACCTCGGCCGCCTCCATGATCGTCTCCGAAAGCGTTGGATGTGGGTGGATGGACTTGGCAAGATCCGCTGCCGAGGCGCCCATTTCCATGGCAACCACGCCCTCGGCAATGAGCTCGCCCGCCTCAGGGCCTACCAACCCCATGCCGAGCACCTTTTCCGTGGCTGGATCGATGAGGAGCTTGGTCAGACCATCGCTCCTCCCCATGGTGAGCGCGCGTCCCGATGCGGCCCAGGGGAACTTGGCCACCTGCACGGGGCGCTGCGTCGCGGCCGCTTGCGCCTCGGTGAGGCCACAGTAGGCGATCTCTGGATCAATGTACACCACTGCGGGGATGGCGCGCGGGTCAAAGCTGACGTCCCCCCCGGCGATGACTTCGGCGGCCACGCGCCCCTCGTGCGAGGCCTTGTGCGCCAACATCGGACCGCCAACCAGGTCGCCTATGGCAAAGAGCGACGGCTCAGCCGTGCGCCGCTGCTGGTCGACCACCAAAAAGCCACCCTTATCCACCTGGACCTTCGTGTTCTCCAGGCCAAGCCCCTCGGAGTTCGGCTTTCTGCCCACGGCGACCAGCACCGCCTCGTACGTGACCTCCGCCTGCGGCGCGCTGTTCCCCTCGAAGGCCACTTCGATGCCAGCCTCCGTCTCGCGCATGCGGGCAACGGTGGTCTGGAGCATGATCGCCTCAAAGAGCTTCTCTGCACTCTTCTTGAAGGCTGCCACAAGGTCCTTGTCCGTGCCCGGCAACAGGTCCGGCATCATCTCCACCACCGATACCCGGCTCCCCAAGGCAGCGTAGACACTTCCCAACTCCAGCCCGATGTAGCCGCCTCCCACTACAAGGAGCGTCTTCGGCAGCCAGCGCAGCTCCAAGGCGGCGGTCGAATCCCATACGCGGGGCGAGTCCAGGCGCAAGGCCGGCACGGTCGCCGAACGCGAACCAGTGGCCAGGATTGCATAGTCGAACGTGAGCTCTTCGCTGCCGCCGGCTACGGTCTTCACCTGCAAACTGTGGGCGCTTTTCAATGTGGCCACCCCCTGCAGGTAGCGGATCTTGCGCTGCCTGGTCAATATGCCGAGGCCGGCGGTCAGCTTCTCCACCACGCCGTCTTTCCAAGCGCGAATCTTGTCGATATCCACCGCAGGTGGTGCAAACTCCACCCCCCACTCTCCTGCCTCCATGGCAAGACGAATGGTCTTGGCCACATGCAGGAGCGCCTTGGAAGGAATGCAGCCCCGGTGCAGGCACACTCCGCCCGGATTGCGCTCAGGGTCGATGAGGGTCACCTGCAGTCCGAGGTCCGCAGCCAAAAAGGCCGCAGCGTAGCCCCCTGGTCCTCCGCCTATAACTGCCACCTGCGTGTGTGTCTCTTGCATCAGCAACCTCCCTCAGTGCACCGTTCAAGCTCCAGATGCCTCTTGGCGACGTGCGCTGCCATCGTGGCGCCCGGTGCTATCTCTTTCCGCTGGCTCTAATCCTCCACGCGTTGCCGAAAATCGTGCTCGGCATCGAAGCCGTTGCCCGAGGCCGATGCCAAACTCGCCCATGTGCACAACGCTGGACAAGGAGATCGTGCATCGCCCCAGGAAGTCCCGGGGAAGAAGACACCCTCCCGAGAGCGCTTAAGGCAAGCCTGCTCTTGGGGCGGGTGCCCCTCACGAGCGCGCGACAGCTTTCAGGTCGAACCCCAGGTCGCGAAACTGCTCTGGCGTTACCGCCAGCCCCCTCCTGAGAATTGCCTCGGTGGCGGCGAATTCCTCTCCCATGCCCATGGTTGCGGCGGCCACCAATCGCCCACCGGCGAAATAGCCGGCCAGAAAGCGCCGCGCGTGCAGGTCACCACGGTACAGCACCTTGTCAAAGCCGTGTCCATAGCCGGCGTATTTGAGACCCACACCATGCTGCCGTGTCCAGAAGAACGGAACCTCTTGGTAGGCCTCGGCGCGTCCCAGCATCGCCCGGGCTGCATGCTGTCCTTGGCGCTGCGCCACTGCCCAATGTTCAACACGAATACGCACGCCGCTGCGGGGGTCAGGAACAGCGGCCACGTCCCCAGCTGCAAAGATGCCTGCGGCCTTCGTCTCCAGTCTGCTGTCCACTGGAATGGCACCCTGTTCCACCAGGCCTGTCCCAGCAAGAAAGTCAGTGGCAGGCACGATGCCGATGCCCACAAGCACCACGTCGACCCTCAGGCGCTGGCCGTCGGAGAGAATCGCCTCTTCTACCGCACCATTGCCGCGCAGCTCCTGCACTGTGCGCCCCAAATGGAAGCGCACGCCGTACTCTTCGTGAAGATCCTGCAAACACCTACCTACTCCGTCACCGAGCACAGGAGCCAAGGGCACAGATTCGGGGGCCACCACTTCCACCTGGAGGCCGCGGCTGCGCAACGCGGAGGCCGCCTCCAGGCCGATGAACCCTGCCCCGACGATGAGCACGCTGCTTGCCTTCTCCACGGCGGCCACTAAGGCGCGGGCATCGCTCAGGGTGCGCAAGGTGAGGACGCCTTTCAGCCCTGCCCCTGGCACAGAAAGAAGGCGAGGCGTTCCCCCAGGGGCCACGAGACACAGATCAAAGGGAAACTTGCCGCCCGGCTCAAGGTGCGCCACTCGCCCCTTCGGGTCGATGGCGGTCACGCGTGTCTTGTTCAGCACCTCGATTCTCTGGTCCCGATAGAACTCCGCGCTGCGCAGCGGCAGCCACTCGGGCTTGGCCTTGCCTGCCAGAAATTCCTTGGACAGATTGGGTCGGTCGTAGGGCAGGTCCTCCTCGGCGGTGACCATGACCACCCGGCCGTCGAACCCCTCGTGCCTGAGGGTCTCGGCGGCTGCTTCGCCTGCGGCGCCAGCGCCGACAATGAGGACGGTTTTCTCCTTGCCCACACGCGCCGACGGCCTGCGAGGAGCAGCACGCTGCACGTACACGTCTTCGCCGTCAATCTCAACTTCGTACGTAGGCAGGTCGTCCAAAGCCGGAGGGGCAACAAGCTGGCCATTTCTGAAGTCAAAGCGAGCGTTGTGCCATGGGCACACTACCTCGTGCCCCACGACAAAGCCCTCCACCAGCGGTGCTCCGTAGTGGGGGCACTTCCCGCTGCAGGCGTGCACCCTGCCGCCCATGCGCACAAGCAGCACTTCGTCGTCACCAACCTTCACCGCGGTGGGTACACCTTCGGCCAGCTCGCTCAGGCGACACACCCGCAACTTGTGCTGCGTCATCAGCTCCTCCACCAAGTTATGCTCTGTCAGAGTTTTCTGACCACTCTCCAGTCACTGCGCACGGCGGGGCTCACGTGTTCTGCTCCCACCCCACGCCGTCAACCCAGGCCCCAATCGAGGACTCCCGAAACAGCACGTCCCTTCCTGCCGAGGGCCCTGAGCTGTCCAGCGCGCAAAGGTGCTGCTCGGTCGCGGTCCGGACCCAGTCGCGGCGAAGCTACTTGCCCGCCGGTGCGTAGAAGCAGGCCTTCGGCGAAGTAACCTTCCCTTCTTTCTTCAGCTCCTTCAGCAGCTTCCCGACTTCGTCCTTGGACAGGCCTGTGGCAGCGACAATGTCCGCCGGCCGCAGGGGTTTGCCCGCCTTCTGCAGCGCCTCGATAACCTTCGCCTTATTGTCTGGCATAGCTCCTCCAGTTCGTTATTCGATGCCGGTCAACGCCTTGATGTACTGCAGTCGCTCGTAGACTTCCGGTCGCTCGCTCTTCTCTTGGCTCAGCAGGCCGCGTACCTCTGCGAGCGTCTTGTAACCGTGCTCGTCCAGCCATTTTGCCACCTGTTCCTCGATCCGCCGGATCTGAGTCAACCCGTTCTTGTAAAGGGTGGAGCAGAGCTGCACGACAGTCGCCCCTGCCAGGATTGCCTTCAGTGCCCCTTTTCCATCGTGGACGCCGGTGGATGCAGCCAGGTCGGCGTTCACTCTGCCGGCCAGGACCGCGATCCACCGCAAGGGGAGGTGGAGCTCATCAGGCGAGCTGAGGCGGTTGCCTGCCACCACGGCGAGCTTTTCCACGTCAATGTCCATCTGGTAGAAACGATTGAAGAGCACCAGGGCTGCGGCCCCTCGTCTGGCCAGCTCCTGTGCCACCTGGGGAATGGAGGTGAAGTACGGACCAATCTTGACCGCCAGCGGCAGGTTCACGTGCTCGCGCACCTGCTCGACGATGGCGTAGACGTGCCGCTCGATATCCGCCGCTGTGCGTCGCACATCCGACGGCATGAGGGCAATGTTCAGCTCCAAGCCGTCCGCGCCCGCCGAGGCGATCTGCCGAGCGTACTCGCGCCACCACCGTCCATCGACACAGTTCAGGCTGGCGATAATGGGGATGGTCACCTTCTTTTTCGCCTGCTCAATGAGCGCCACATACTCCCGCGGGCCCATGGCCATGCCCATCGCTCGCACATACTCGAAGGCCTCGGTGTGGCCGGTCAGCCACGTCTGCGCCTCCAATGCGGTCGTGTCCACATCGATCTGCTCTTCAAACAGGGACTTGAGCACCACGGCGCCTGCTCCGGCATCTGCGCACTTCTGGATGCCATCCACCGTGGCGGTGAGCCGGCAACTAGCCACGATGAAAGGGTTTGCCAGGTCTATCCCCATGTACTTTGTCGACAGATCGGCCATTGACTACCTCCTGAAGCATTCGGTCCAGACGACGCCGCTCGTACGGTGTTCAGGGCTCAATAGGGCCCCTCTTCCGCCGAGGCCTTACCTCGAAACACGCGATAGACGTAGATGGTGTAAGCAACCACGATGGGCATTCCCAACAGGGCGATGACCGTCATCACTTTGAGCGTCAGGAGGCCTGATGAAGCGTTGTAGATGGTCAGGCTCATTTGTGCTGGGTCCGCAGCCCGCACCAAGTTAGGGAAATGAATTGCTCCCACAATTCCCCACAGCCCAAGCAGTGCCACCGACGACAGCCAAAAGGAAGCGTGGTGAAGACCCTTGCGCAGGGCAGGGCCGAGCAGACCCAAGGCGATCAGCACCACTCCGGCGGCAAACCAGGCCAAGGGTCTCGCTGCTGCACCGGGGATGGCGCGCAGGGTCAGCGCTCCGGCAAGGAGAAACAGCGGCAAGAAAGCGATCCGCACCAGCCGTACGGCTTTAATCGCTCTCGCGTGCAGCGCGCCCTCGGTCTTGAGCGCGGCGTAAGTGCCACCCTGCAGCACGAAGGCAGCCAGACCCAGCAGACCAATCACTATCGGCAAAGGGCGCAGCAAGGTGAAGAAGCCGCCTGCGTACTCCCCGGAGCCATCCAGCGGCACCCCAGCCACGAGGTTTCCCAGGGCCACGCCGAAGAGCACTGCGGGAAGCACGCTGCCCGCCACGAACGCGCCCTCCCAGAACTTGGCGCGCCTTTCGTCATGAGCGCGGAACTCTGGTGCCACCGCGCGCAGAATCAGCGCCCACAGCACAAGCATCAATGCCAGGTAGAAGCCGCTGAACACGGTGGCGTAGACCTGCGGGAACGCGGCGAAAAGCGCCCCCCCACCGGTGAGCAGCCATACCTCGTTGCCGTCCCACACCGGAGCAATGCTGCGCAACAGGGTGCGCTTTTCATCTTCCGTTCTCGTCAGGAACGGAAAGAGCGCCCCGATGCCCAAGTCGAAACCATCAAGAATTGAGTAGCCGGCAAACAGCAGGCCGATGAGCCCATACCAGGCCACGCGAAGCACATCAATGGTCGCCATCAGCCACCTCGCCTACTGACCCTGCCGCAGACGAAGCCGGCACCACGCCGCTGGGGCCCTTCCGAATGAGTGCAAGCAGCACGCGCACGAAAACCGCAAAGAGAAGCGCATAGAGCACAGCAAAGATCAGCAGCGTAAAGGCAATCTGGCCGCGTGCCACCACCACTGACGCCGCATCCTCCGTCCTGAGGACACGATAGACCACCCACGGCTGCCTGCCGACTTCCGCGGCGATCCACCCGAACTGATTGGCCAGGTGCGGCAGGGGTACCGCAAAGACCAGGAACCTGAGAAACCACCGCGTCTGATGCACACGTCGCCGAGCCATCAAGATCAGTCCGGCGATAGACAGCCCTACGAAGAGAAAGCCGAGGGCAATCATGACGTGGTAGGACAGGAACGGCAGGAGCACGGGAGGGCGCTCGTCTGCAGGAAAGTCAGCCAAACCGGCGATGCGTGCATCCGCATCGCCATGTACGAGCCAGCTCAGCAAACCGGGAATGCCGACATAGAAGAGGGTCCTCTGCTCCCTGGTAAGCGGCACCCCGAAGAGGGCAAGGGGAGCCTGGGTCTGTCCTTCCCACAAGGCCTCAAACGCGGCCAGTTTTTCCGGCTGGGTGCGCGCCACCTGTACAGAGTGCTGGTGCCCAAGCAACACTTGTGCGAAGGATACTGCGATGAACACCGGCAGTGCCACCCGCAACAGCAGCGCAGCCTCCTGCTGGTCTCGTCCCTTGAGCAAATAGTGCGCCGCGACCCCAGCGACAAACAGGCAACCGGTCACCCACCCCGCAGCCAGGGTGTGCACGTAGCGAATTAGCGTTGACGGGTTAAGTGCAGCAGCCCAAAAGTCGACGAGCACAGCCCTGCCGCCCTCGATAGTGAAACCCGCCGGTGTCTGCATCCAGGAGTTGGCGATGATGATCCACAGACCGGAAAGGTGCGCGCCGAAAAACACCAAGAACGATGCCCACCAGTACATACGACGCGACACGCGCTTCCTGCCAAAGACCAACACCCCGAGGAAAACAGACTCTAAGAAGAAGGCGAACACCCCCTCGGCAGCCAAGGGCGCGCCAAACACATCTCCCACGAAACGGGCATACTGAGACCAGTTAGTGCCGAAGGAGAATTCAAGGGTGATGCCAGTAGCGGTGCCGAGCACGAAGACTAACCCAAGGATGCGCACCAAAAAGGCAGAAGCTCTCCCCGCCACCTGTTGCCCACGCCGCAGATTGATGGTCTCCAGCACCAAAATGGCGAGGGTTAAGCCAAAGGTAAGGGGTGGAAAGAAGAAGTGGAACCCAACGGCTAAGGCAAACTGCAATCGTGCAAGCAGAACGGCAGTCACGCAGGCTCCCTCTCATCAACTGGCGGCAGAGTGAGCACGCCACAAGCTCAACTCTGCCGCCGAGTCCCACATTGTGCCGGTGCCGCCAGGCCTATTCCACTTTCACCTGGACGGCATTGTCCCACACGCCGTGGATGTTGCAGTACTCGAGAGCGATAAGCGTCGCACTCTTTTCCAGCTTCATCGTAAAGGTCACCTTGGGCTCCCCGAAGGTCGGTCCCACGTCAAAGGTGGCGACGTGGACGATGTTGGGACGCCCCTCGATGGCGGCGTACACCTGGATCCACTTAATGTGGTGCTCCATCGTGTTCGGATGGGGCACCTCTTTACCCACCGTCACGGTGACGGCAAAAGACTCGCCGCTCTTCACCTTGGCCGGCAGTTCGATGACCGGCACGTGCTTTTCCTTCCCCTCTTTCTCAGGTGGATTCACATAATCGGCAAAGCGTACCATCACTCACCTCATCTGCTAAGTGAATGCCAACACCTCTCTCATCCTCGCGTCACTGCCGGGAGGCGAGCTCCCGGTCTATCATGAACAATCCGTTGGGGTGATCGCCGATGAATTTCAACTTGCCGAGGATCTCACTCGCGTGCGCTTCTTCCTCAACCTGCTCGGTAATGAACCACTGCAAGAAGACCTGCGTGGCGTGGTCCTTCTCGGCCAGTGCCAGCTCGAAAAGGTCGGTAATCATCTTCGTGACCGCCTTCTCGTGTTCCAGCGTCTTCTCGAACATGGCCAATGGCGAGGCAAAGTCCGCAGGCGGCTTTTCGATGGCCTCTAAGGTCACCTTGGCGCCCTGGTCGAATATGTAGCGGTAGAAGCGCATCGCGTGCGCCATCTCCTCGCGATACTGCGCCTCAAACCAGTGAGCGAACCCCTTCAAACCGATGTGCTCGCTGTATGCTGCCATGGAGAGATACAGGTATGCAGAATACATTTCCCTGTTCACTTGTCGATTGAGAGCCTCTTGCATCTTCTTGCTGATCATACGCAACCTCCTCATGCCCACGCGCTTGCCGCAAGTGGGACTCACCTTTTCGGTTATGCTTTCTCAAACATATCCTTGCCGACCCCGCACATCGGACAGACCCAATCCTCGGGAAGGTCTTCGAAGGGGGTTCCTGGCGCTATGCCACTGTCTGGGTCGCCCTTGGC
>JACIZP010000054.1 GCA_014359355.1 Calditrichota bacterium
GTCGGTGTGAAGGACCATTTCTTCTCCAGGTCCAGGCCCGGTCGCTTGACCCCTCTGGGCAAGAAAAAGCCGAACTCCGCGGCAAGTTGCGGCAGTGGGTTCTGCAGGCCGTCGTAGATTTGGCCCAAGAGGCCCGGCCCCAACTCTGCGGAAAGGAGGTGCCCAGCGAATTCGGCGCGGTCGCCGACCTTCAACCCCTTGGTGCTCTCGAAGACCTGCACGTAAGCCACGTCCCGGTTGATGCGCACCACTTCGGAGACCAGGCGTTCCTCGCCGTGCACGATGTGGCCCACCTCGTTCTGCATCACGTTGCCATCGACGGCAATAGCCACCATGTTGCCGCTCACGCCGATGATCTTTCCTACCGCCGTGCTCATGGCTGAACCTCACAAAGTTGCCTGAACAGTTGCATCCCCTTTTCCTTGTTGAACGTGAACAGTCGCCGCAGAATCTGCAGCTTGAGCATGTACAGGATGAGGAATTCGAAATCGAAGTGGTGGTCGCTCTCGTGTTGTTCGATAAAGTCCCACCTCAGCCGGAGCAGGCGCTTCTCCACCTCCAGCGGGTTGCCCTCCCTGACGAGGCTGGGGGCAAACGTAGCAGGCTTGTAGTCCTGGCCACTGCGTTGCGCCTGACGCCAGGCGGCAAGGTCCGTGCGCAGGCGCCGTTCAAAGTCTTTGTAGGCAGCCAGAACACCGGGGCAGTGCTTGGGGATGGTGACGTCGTTGATGTCGACTGCTGCCAGGGTGGCGTATTCCGCGGCGGACAGCCACTTTGCCGCTTCCTGGAGGAAGGCCTCCACCGTCAGGTAGGATTCCCTGTCGAAGTACAGAGTAGGCAGTTGGGATATGAGGTAGTAGTGCTTATCCATTGTCCTGGCCGTTCAGCAGCGCCTGCAGGGTCGGGTTGAGGAACGACTTGAGGACCTCCGCGATGCTCTCGTCGGAAAAGTCGTAGTAGACCTCCTCGCCCCGCAGGCCGATGCGGAAGCCTTTTCCCACCGAGTCACCCACCCGAAGCACCAGGCCGTCACGCAGCTGCTGGCGCAGGCCGGCAAACAGGAGCGCCTCCAGCTTCTCCTTGTCCTCGGCGCTGACCACTACCTCTGCTGCGCCATCGCGCGCCCACTGGCTCAGCAGGTGTTGAATGAGCTGGCTGAGGAACTCCGGCGTAAGCGTTTGCGCCACCTCCCGCTTGAAGACCCGGTCGAAGAGCTCGTTGATGCGCT
>JACIZP010000055.1 GCA_014359355.1 Calditrichota bacterium
GCCGAGAGTCCTCGTCTTTACCACCGACAGCACTCGCGAGGGGAGGCTGATCTACCAACCAGATGATGTTGCCAACGCCTAACTTGGCTACGTCCTGGGAGGGTTCTCGATACGCGTGTCGTTCGTGTTCCAGGGCAATTCCGTAAGTTACGTCGGCGCGTTCCCTGAGCAAGATGGGTTCACAAAGGATTTCTTCCGCGTTGACCTCTCCATGCGGCAGAAGCTGCCTTGGTGGGGCTTGGAGGTATTCTTCGATGCGGTGAATCTCAACAGCCGTTCGAACATGTCGGCGCAAAAGTCCATCGGTGGATTCACTAGTGTTCAGAACTACGGTTTGGTGGCCAACTTGGGCATTCGCTACCGCATCTGAGGCAGTGTTGCGCGGGGAAGCGGAACCCAGCGCTCACAGCAAATGGGGGTGCGCTGAGACGACAGAAACAGTGGACGCAACGGAAGGAGGAGAAATCATGAAGCGTTGGCTAACGGTGTTCTTGATTACCCTCGTCTTGGCCACAGTGGTCTACGCGCAGCAGAAAGACACAGTGTACGTGGCCAGTGACTTGGCGGGGGAGGGGAATTTGAACGTCGCGGTTCAGGAGAAGATCAACGCGGGAACTCTGTCAAGAACGGTTTTCAAGCTGGAAAGGTTGGGCTACTACATCATCACCGGCACCATTACGGTCCCTCAAGGGGAGCATTTGGAAATTGTTGGACCGCCAGTGGGAAGAACACAAGAAGAGGCACCGCCTCAAATCGTGTGGACCTCAAGCGGCGGAGTCGCCACCAACTTCATGTTCGACTGCTTCGGCGACCTCACCATGAAGAATGTCTGGCTCCGCTATGCAAACACCGCCGGGGCGCAGGTGGGGACGACGATTCAGTTCGAAGACGACCCGGTAGCCAACGAGTCTGGGAAGGGGGAGGTGGGAGTGTTCGAGGACGTGGTTTTCGAGTACTCCTCCTGTCCGCCTAATGCCGGTGGTGCCGTAACCGTGACGGCGAAGCGGTTCAGGGGCACGTTCAAGAACTGCTACTTCCGCAATTGTATAGACACGCATTTGCGCTACTACGGCCGAGCTTTGTCGTTCCCTTATGCCACCAGCGGCTGGCACAACGACTTCGTCTACTTCGAGAACTGCACCTTTGCCAATATCGGCTACGTGTACATGCAGGAAGGGGACGAGTACGGTGACGAAGTCTACTTCAACCACTGCACCTTCATGAACGTGGTTATGTTCGTGTTGGAGTCGGGCTGGTGGTGGAAAATGAACGTCACCAACTCGCTGTTTGTCAATACGTACATGTTCGGCTACATCCCGGCGCAAGTGGGTGCGGGGGGAGTGCCCTTCGGCGGCACGATCGCGATTGCGAAGGTTGAAGACTTCGGGTTCAGCGTCCCCTTCACCGAACAAGATCGCCGCATCCTGTTCGCCAACAATGCCTACTACTTGGAGGATTGGCTCACCGATTGGATGGTCAATTGCCCGTATGGCAAGGAAAAGAAGAGGAACCGCGAGGTCGATATGGTCCCGGCGCCCATGCCGATGCTCAATGACTCGACGCTTGCGTTTTTCAACGCAGACGATCGGTTCCCGTACATGAGTGTGGCCAATCTTTACAATGGGCTGGAGTTCGTGCGGGAGACCAGCGGAATCCTGAAGGGAAAGCCTATCGCAGCACTGAACCCCCGTATTCTGGTGCCGCCTACCGACCTGGCGGCCATCAAAGTCTTCCTGAACTACAAATGCACTACAAACGCGGACACCAATTGGGCGTACAACCCGGATGCGGGCTACTATCAGACGTGGCCTTTGCCGGAGAACTTGGCTTATAGCAACGACACTCTGAAGACGGCGGCCATGGGTGGCTTCCCGCTGGGAGATCTGTACCACTGGTGGCCTGAGGAGTACGAGCGCTGGCGCGCCCAGGCTGACGAGGAGCGGGCAAGAATCTTGACTTGGCGAGACACGGGCATCGACCCGCAGAGCAGTGTCGAGTCGCCTGTGGCGAATCTTATCCCGACAGGGTTCACACTCGCCCAGAACTACCCGAATCCGTTCAACCCGAGAACCAAGATCGTCTACTACCTGCCCACGGAGGGGCGGATCAAGCTGACGGTCTACAATGGCCTCGGGCAGAAGGTGGCCACATTGGTGGAGGGAGTGAAAGCTGCCGGCGAGCACACCGTTACCTTCGACGGCTCGAACCTCCCAGGTGGCGTCTACCTCTATCGCCTCCAGGGCGACGGCGTGTCCTTGACGAGGAAGTTTGTATTGCTCAAATAGCAGGGGCGTCAGCAGTAGAGCCCGCGGTTGCCCCTCCCAGGCGGCACAGAAAGGGAGGGGCAACCGTGGCAGCCAAAGAGAAGAATTCTTGCTCGAGGTTGTTAGGCAAGATGCGCATGAGGAGCAGTACTACAAACAAAAGAGGAGGGCGATGAGATGAAAGGACCTCGCTACTTGTTCGTGGCTCTGGTCATCGCTGCTATCGCCTTTGGGGAGGCGGTGGCATTTGGCCAGAGTGCGGTGCAGACGTGGGGTTTCATCGGCAACAAAGGGCCCACCCGTACCAGCGGGTGGAAGTTTGTGCCAGGTGCGGCTCCCGGCGCTGCGGGCGTGGCCGGGGAGAATGCGCTCAAAGACGGCCAATGGAGCGCCATCCGTGGTGGCTTTGCCGAGGAGGTTACCGCCACGGTTGACCAGGCGATACGGGTGACGGGGAAGATACGTTTTGTGGGTGGTGATCCGAAGTGGTGGAATGCGTTGCGGTGGGGGTTGTTTTACCATGACAGTGCGGGGGTGGTGGTGAATGTGGACACGGATTCGGCGTACTGGACGGGGTATGAGAAGTACGCCAATGGGTATTTGTTTGCGCCGCACAATGGGGTAGTGGATCGACCGAACTGGGCGAATGGGGGAGGTGGTGATGCTGGTGTGGTGCGGTACAGCACGTGGATGAGCACGTATGGCAACAACCTATCGCTCGGTTTTGTGGATCAGAAGCCGCGGCGTGCGGAGATGACGGAGGGGTTGTACAACTGGGCGGTGTCGGTGCAGCCGTTGGGTGATGGGACCAAGGAGGTGCGGTTTTACCTGATCAAGGAGGACAACAGCTACTGGTGGGCGGCGACGCGGATTGACACGACGACGATTGCGCCGGTGTTCAACGGGGTTTGTTTTGCGATCAATGGTGGTCAGGGGGGGAGTGCCTCCACGGTGCGGGGGATGTATCTTGAGGATGTGTATGTGGATCGTGGGGCGCCGATTGAGATACCGGAGGCGCCGTTTGTGCCGTTTTACGTGGCGCAGTGGGGTTTCATTGGCAACCAGGGGCCGACGCGGACCAGTGGGTGGAAGTTTGTGCCTGGGGAGTTTGCGGGCAATGCGGGGGTAGCTGGGGAGCAGGCGTTGCGGGATGGTCAGTGGAGTGCGATTCGTGGTGGGTTTGAGGAGGAGGTGAGGGCGACGCAGGAGAATGCGATACGGGTGACGGGGAAGATACGTTTTGTGGGTGGTGATCCGAAGTGGTGGAATGCGTTGCGGTGGGGGTTGTTTTACCATGACAGTGCGGGGGTGGTGGTGAATGTGGACACG
>JACIZP010000056.1 GCA_014359355.1 Calditrichota bacterium
CGACCTGAAGGTGGAAGGCGTGTTGCTGACCATGTTCGACAGTCGCCTGAACCTGTCACTGCAGGTGGCAGAGGACGTGCGCCGCTATTTCGAAGGGCGGGTGTTTTCCACGGTGATTCACCGCAACGTGCGGCTGAGTGAAGCCCCCAGCTTTGGCAAGCCCATCATCCTCTACGATGCCATCTGCACAGGGGCAGAGAACTACATGCAGCTGGCAGAGGAGATTATCAAGAATGGCTCGTAAACCTGCGCTGGGCAAGGGTCTGCGAGCGCTCATCCCTGACATACCGCCAGGCAATGAGCAAGGTGCGCCCGCGATTCAGGACGTGGCGGTCGACAGCGTGCTCCCCAACCCGTTCCAGCCGCGGGAGCACTTTGACGCGCAAGCGTTGGAGGAGCTCAAGGCCTCCATTGCCGAGAGAGGCTTGGTGCAACCCATCACCGTCCGCCGCTTCGATGGCCGCTATCAGCTCATTGCGGGGGAGCGCCGGCTGCGCGCAGTGCGTGAACTCGGCTTGCCCACCATTCCAGCCTACGTCCTCGACGTTCGCACCGACGAGGAGATGCTGGAGCTTTCCATTATCGAGAACATCCATCGCGAGGACCTCAACCCTCTGGAGGTGGCCCGCGGTTATCAGCGCCTCATCGACGAGTGCCATCTCACCCAGGAGGAAGTCGCGCAGAAGGTCGGGAAAGATCGCTCGACGGTCGCCAACTTCTTGCGGCTTCTTAAACTGCCGCGCCGCATTCAGGAGAGCCTGGCCAATGGCGAACTGAGCATGGGGCACGCTCGTGCCCTCATAACCCTTAACAACAGCGAGGACCAGATCCGCATCTGGCAGCAGACGGTCAAGCACGCCTTATCGGTGCGCCGCGTGGAGCAGCTGGTGCGCGAAGCCATGCAGGGCGCGCGGCAGAGCAAACCACCCGCGCCACGCGATCTGCCGCCACAGCTACGGGAAATGGAAAACCGCTTGCGCCATGCCCTGGCAACCCAGGTGCACATTAAGCCGCGAGGCCAGAGGGGGAGCATCGAGATCGAGTACTACTCCGACGAGGACCTTGAACGCCTCACCGGCCTCATCTGCCGTGCCATGTAGACGCAGGAAAGGGCCGCCCAGGAGGAGGTTGAAACTTCGTGATCAAACACAAGCGACACAAGCGCAGCGTCTCGGTTCTCATCGTCCCGGACGATAAGGGGGAGCCAGTTTCCTTTACCCTCAGCAACCGCCGGGTGCAATGGCTCAAGGTCGGCGGGGTGCTACTGGCTGTGCATATCCTCTTGGGGTTCGCTGCCTACTGGCGCTACGCGGTGGTCCACCAGGAGAATCAGAAACTGATTGCGGTCAACCAGGAGTTGAGAGAGAGCACCCTGCGCATCGAGCAGATGAGCAAGGAGCTGGCCGCGCTCGAGGATTCGCACAACAAGATCAGAGCGGCATTGGGCATCGGTGTGGAAACCAGCCGCCGGCGCAGCGAATCTCTGGCGCGTCTGGGCAGGAGGCCGGAACTCGCGGAGGCTGCTACCGGTGGGCCTGAGTATCCGCCCCGTAGCCAGTCTGACGACCGCACCATGACCTATGTTGAGGAATCCGACAGCAAGACGGAGGACTATGCGCGAAGTCTTCCCACGCTTTTGCCGGTACACGGTTATCTGAGCGCGCGCTTCAGCGCGATGGCAGACGAAAAGGGCAAAATCCACCCGGGCATTGACTTGGTGGCAGACAGCGGGACACCGATTCGAGCCGCAGGCGACGGGATTGTGGTCTTTGCCGGATGGAGCCACGACCTGGGCAACATGGTCCTTCTCTACCATGGGAACGGCTTTTTCACGCTGTATGGCCATGCGCGGCAGGTGCTGGTCTCTTCCCGTGATTTTGTCCGGAAGGGCGACCACATTGCTCTGCTGGGAAGCTCGGGGGAAAGTTCAGGCCCCCATCTTCATTTCGAGGTGTGGAAAGATGGCGTGGCGGTGGATCCCCAAGACTACATTCTTGCGCTGAAGGATTGATGGGGCGCCGCCTGGCGATAGCAGGTCTAACGGAAAGAGGTGTGCATGTCGTGGAAGAAGGATGTAGAGGAGGTGGGGAGAACCGGGGAATTGACTACCATTATTGGGCGCGGCACGGTGATAGAGGGTTCGGTGTCCGTGGTCAATAGCTTGCGGGTAGATGGCCGTATCAATGGCAATGTGTCCGCTACCGAGTCCCTGGTGGTGGGTAAGGATGGAGAGATCAAAGGGGAGGTTAACGTCACCAATGCGGTGATCGGCGGGCGCGTGGAAGGCAAGATACTGGCAAAGGGCAAGGTTGTGCTGGAGGCGAAAGCCTACTTCCGTGGCGAACTCCGTACCAGCAAGCTGGTCATTGATGAAGGTGCCTTCTTTGACGGGAGCTGCCACATGGCAGAGCAGCCTCGCGACAGGAGGCAGGCAGCCAAACAAGGTGCAGAAGGGGAGGTGGTGCCAGTTTCGGCGAGTTGAGCTCCGTGCCTTCGCTCCATCAGTGCACCCGCATGGATCACGATCCGGGCGCTGGTCGGCAAGTGATGCCGAGGTGAGAAGTCGGAATTTCTCTTGACATAGTGCGAAAATGTTCGTATAATACTGCGCAATTGCGTCGTACCTGCCGGCGGGCACCTGAGCCGGATACGGAGGAACACTCTACGCGAGCGGAATCATGAGAGCGTTTCGGCAAGACACAGGGTGGAAGAGGTGGGGCTGCGGGGTGCTCCTCCTCGTGGTGTGCGTGCTCTGCCTGTCGGTGGCGCCGCCTTCTCCTGGCCTGCCGTCCGGTGCGGACCAGGATACTGCTCCCCTGTTTGAGGAACGCCTCCGTGAGTACATCGCCTGGCAGACTGAGGGCTTTCTCACCTGGCTGGTTGCCAAGGAAAAGCAGCTCGTCCAACTGATCAGGCTTGTCTCCGAAGAAGGGGAGGCGCGTGCCAGGGAGGGGCAGCCGATTGAGGAGCTCGGCTTTCCGCTTGTCTACGGCCCTGGCGATTCGCTGGCAGCCGCCTACGCCGCGGAGATCGAACAACTGCTCGCCATCTACGATGACCTCAACAACCTGAGCAAGTCTCTCACGGCAGAGGATCTGCAGCTGTGGGAGGAAGTAGTTCGCACTCGGGATGAAGTCGCCTCGGCCATCGATAACCGCAAGATTTACGCGGAAGTCGGCTATGCCCCTGCCGATCTGGGCGGGCTCATTAAGGAGTTCTCCGGCGAGTTGGACTCGCTCTTGTCCGTGTACGATCGCCTCGACCTGCTGGCGCGTCACCCGGCTGCCCAGGCCAATCCTCAGACCCAAGAGGAGATCGCCCGGCAGAAGGCACAGATTGCAGCTGCGTTGACCCAGGTGCGGCCCCCCTCGGCGGTCGAACAGCGACTGTTGGAGGCCTATCTGGCGGAAGTGGATAGTTTGGTGCGCGTGCTCCAGACATTGGACACGCTTCCTGTTCCCCCTGGTGATAGCGCGGCGGTGGTCAGAGAGACGGTCCTGCGCACAAAGTGGGAGCTCCTGGACAGAATCGACCAACGCATGGTGCGGCTGGCTGGCTACAAGGGACCTCTCCCGGGGACAGGGCCAACCGTGTCGGAGTTTCTTGCTGAATGGGAGAAAGAGCGTTCGGCCGATCTGGAAGCACGCTTTACCCCCTACCTGGTAGCAAAGCGCAGGCTCATCGCCCAAGCCAGTGATGCGCAGCGCGACCGAATGCTGGCCCGCGAACTCAAAGACGCCTTGGCTCAGTACGCGCAAGGTGACTACGTGCTGGCCGAGCTGCAGCTGGCCGCGGTACTCGATGATTATGGCGAGTACTATCGGGGGTTGGACCCGGTAACCTTCTACCGCAGCGAGTGCTTCCTGGCGCAGGGCTTCCTCGACGCCGCACTGGCAGGCTACCAGGAGATTGTGGAGAAGCAGCCGGGCTCCGAGTATTACACCGAATCTCTCCTGCGCCTGATGCAGATAAGCGGCGTGTACGGCTGGAAGGCCGATTTCTACCGCTATTTCGAGCAGTTGGCTGCCGCTGCGGACCGAGCGCACCCCCAGGAGCTGCATAGGGCGTATATGCTGGCCGGCGAGTCTATGTTTCGGGACGGGCGGCTGCAGGCGGCTTTGCAGACACTTGACAAGATTCCCGCCTCCTCGCCTCACTGGCTGGAGGCGCGTTTTCTCACCGGCGTGATCTATGCGGCGCAGAATAACTACAACGAGGCGGTGACCATATTCTCCGAGCTGGCCGACCGCACCACCCTCCCCTGGACTGACCAGCGCGCCGTGGAGATTCGCAACGCGGCGCTACTCAGGCTGGGGCTCATCGCCTACCAGCGGGGTGACTACAGCCGTGCAGAGGAGTACTTTGCCCGCGTTTCGTCCGGTTATGCGGAGCGCGACAAAAGCGTGATCGCCGCAGCTTGGGCAGCGTTCAAGCAGGGCAACTACGAGCTTGCCTTGGCCACGTGCCAGCGGCTGGTGGCGGAATTCCCGGCCTCGTCGTATTCGTACGAAGCAGTGGTACTGGCTGCCCATTGCAGCCGCATCTTGGGCAAGAGCGACCAAGCGCTGGCCGGGCACCGCTATGTGGTTGATGCACAGGGCGTGGTGGACATTGCCGGGCTGTACCGAACAGAGCTTCAGCGCCTCCTTGCGCAGGTGCAGGCACTCAACCGTCTGGAGCGCGAGGCATTGGACCGGCGCGACATGGCCACGTACCCGGAGGTAGTTCGCCTGCGTCAGGCCATCCAGAGGTCGCTGGAGGCGGTGCGCTTCCGCTCCAATCTTGGCACGAGAGTCATCGCAGACTTGCACGAAGAGGCGCAAGGGCTGTTGGACCAGATCGAGGCGCTGGGCGTGCTCATCGCCGATGCCCAGGCTGCGGGGCGCGAGGATCTGGCCAATGAGGCGGATCGACGGCGCTTTCGCCTTCTGGAAATCCTCATCGACTTGCAGAATCGGCCGGCCTCCTTGAACTCGAGCTATTTAGTGGACTTTCCGGCTGTTGCCCGGGAAATGGAGATGCGCTACCGGGCGCAATCCATTGCCACCGTGGTCCGAGAACTTGAAGTCGAACGCAACCGGGTGGCAACCAGTTTGGAGAACATCCGTCAGCTGCAAGCCAATGGCGGGCAGGCACCGTTCAGTGCGCGCTTCGAGCTGGAGCTCATCGAGCGGCGCTTGCGCATGCTGCAAAACAACCTCAGCCGCTTCCGGATGTGGCTGGCGACACAACCCGTCCAGGAGATCGGGTCTCAGCTTCAGGAGTGGGCCGATCGCGCGGGCCTGGAAATGAGCGACATCAGCTACAGCTCGCTGCAAGACCATGAGGCAGCTATCGAAACGTATGCCGACCAGCTGGCGGCAGTCGATGCTCTTTTTGCCCAACGCCGTCAGGCACTGGACGCCTACCTGCAGCAGCTGAATCAGCAGCTGGCCAACCTGAGCGCACAATTGGAAGCAAAGAGAGTGGCCCAAGAGCGGGAAGAACGAGCTCTCTACTTCAAGACCGCCTACTTTGACACTACCGAGAGCGAACAGGTCTTGCCCCGCAAGTCCATGCGACCACAGCAGCAGGACTAACTGAGATGGAGCCTATGCGCATGCAGCCAAGAAGGTCACCGGTGGCAAGGGCCTTGCTGGTAGCAGGGATTGTCCTGGTGGTCGCCGGGTCATCTCTGGCGCAGACGTCTGCGGATTCGCTGACCATGGTGCTCAAGTCGCTGTATGGCGATAGCGTCGTGGCCAGCTACTCACTGGAGGAGTTGCAGGCCTACCGCCAGCTGTACGCCAGCCGCTTGGCGGCACGCGAGAAGGAGCGGGTGGCCCTTCGCCAGCGTGGCATCCGCGACGCCGAGCTCTTTGTTGCTCAAAATCCGCAGAGTCGCATCCTCGACGAAGTGATGATGCGCCTTGCCGAGCTTCACTATGAACAGGCAGAGGACGATTACCTGGCGGCTATGCGCCAGTACGAGGAGGAGCTTGCCGCCTTCGAGCGCGGCGAGAGGAACTCCCCTCCAGTGGAGCCGCGCAAGGATTTTAGCAAGGCATTAGCCCTGCTGCAGACGGTGAGGGAGAGGTTTCCGCACAGCCAGTACGTGGACGATGCCCTCTACAACCAGGCTTTTATCCTTGAAGCATTGGGCCAGGATACCGTGGCGGTGGGGCTGTATCAGCGCGTGGTGGAGGAATTCCCGCAAAGCAGCTATCTGCCCAATGCGCTCATGCGCATCGGGGAGTATTACTTCAGCCCGCCGCGGAACGATTTGCCTAAGGCCATCGAGTTCTACCGGCAGGTCCTCAAGTTCTCGGACAGCCCCCGCTACGATGAGGCTTTGTACCGCTTGGGATGGAGTCACTATCGGCTCAGCCAATTCCCTGAGGCTGTATCCTACTTTACGCTGCTGGCGGATGACATCGATCGGTACTCGCCCTTGGACGCCCGCGGGGCCTTCACCAACCCGGCCCTGCGTGACGAATCGGTCGAGTACATCGCCATCAGCTTCTTGGATTACGGGGGACCCGCGCGTGCTGCAGACTACCTGAACAAGATCGGCGGGCGACCGTATGGCGCGCAGATTCTCAAGCGCATGGGCGACGGCTACCTGAGGGAGAAGGAAGAGTTCCGCAACGCCATCTATGCCTACGAGCTGCTCCTGGCCCTCTATCCCGACAGTCCGCTGGCGCCGGCGGTGCAAAGCCGCATTGTCGAGGCTTATCGTCTGCTCAAAGATGAGCCTAAGGCGTATCTGAGCCGGAATCAACTGGTGAGTCTCTATGGCGAAGGCTCCAGTTGGTGGGCGAAGAACACCGACCCAGGCGTACGGGCAGAGGCGCAACGGCTGGCTGAAGAGGCCTTGCGCGACAATATCACCTTCCTGTACCAGAAAGGCGAAGCCACAGGTGACCGGGATTTTTACGAGCAGGCAGTTAGTGACAGTCGAAAGTACTTGGAAAAGTTCCCTGCCGATTCCAGTGCGCCGCGCATTCACTGGAACATGGCCTTGACGCTTGATGCTCACCTGCACGACTATGCGGCCGCTTACACGGAGTACATCGCAATTAGCCAGAAATATTGGAATTCGCGCTATCAGAGGCAGGCGGCCGAAAACGCCGTTGCCTTAGCGCGCGAGGCGGCCCGAGAAGCGGTGGCGGCTGCTGCTGCCCAGGCGGCAGTTGCCCGCGAGCAACAGCCAGGGGCGGTGACCAAGGAGAGTGCGGCAACCATCCATGCGCGTCTTGTCCATCCGCCGACGCCACTCCACCCGGCGGAGGAACGCCTCGCCGAGGCATACGATAACTACATCATGCTCTTCCCCCACGAGCCGCAGACGGCGCGCATGTTGGTCAATGCCGGGGCGCTGTACTACAACCACAATCAATTCAAAGAGGCGCTCAAGTACTTCAAGACGCTTGTCAAACACTTCCCCGACAGTGAAGAGCTGGCGAGCGCTCGGTATATCATCATGGAAAGCTACTTCGGCAAAATGGATTTTGCCAGTGCCGAGGTAGTGGCAAAGAAGATCATAGAGGACAACCCCTCGCCGGAGCTGGTCACCAAGGCGCGCCGTAGGCTTGCGGAATCCATCTTCTTGGCCGCCGAGCTGCTCGCCGAATCGGAGGAGCACTACAAGGCAGGGGAAGAATTTGACCGCGTGGTGGCGGAGGTTCCCGATATTGAATTTGGCGACCTGGCGCTGTTCAATGCTGCGCTGGAGTTCGACAAGGCCAAGGAGTTCAATCGCGCCATCGAAACCTATCTCCGCTTGTTAGCTGGCTGGCCCGCTTCTGCCTATCGCCTGGACGCGCTCAACAACTTGGCTTTCGATTACCGGGAGGTGGACGATTTCCACAACGCGGCGTTGACCTACGGGCGACTCGCTGAGCTGCACAGCGACCCGGAGAAGGCCAAGGATGCCTTGTACAATGCCAGCATTTGCCATGCAGCCGCTGAGGAATGGGAACAAGCCATCCGCGTGAACCGCCAGTTTCTCGCTCGCTACCCAGACGCCAGGGAAGCCGAAGACCTCGCGTACGACATCGCTGGCTACTATCTGAAGCTGAAGGATTGGCAGAACGCCAGCGCGGCCTATGGGGAGTTTGTCAGCAAGTACCCAGCGTCGCCCCGCGTGGTGGAGAGCTACTACCGGCGCGGCGAATACTTTGCCGAGGCTGGCGACGGCGAACGTGCCGCCAGCGAGTACCGCAGGGCGGTGAGTAGCCACGAGGAGCTGAAGGCAAAGGGGTTGCCAGGCAACGACTTCTACGCCGCCGAAGCCCTCTTTGCACTTTGTGAACTTCAGTATGCTCGTTTTGCTGCCATTGAACTCCGGCTGCCCAAGACCCAACTGCAGCGCTCGCTGCAGGAGAAGCGCGACCTCCTGTTGCAGTTGGTGAAAGACTACACGCGCGTGGCCAGCATGGGGACGCTAAGGCTTTACGAGGCCACCTACCGCGTAGGCACCTGCTACGAAGAGTTCGCACGTAGTTACGCGCGCCAGGAAATCCCACGGCTGGACCCTGCTGAGGAAGCGGTTGCGCGGAACGAGGCGGCCGAGGTGGCCGCTCAACTCTACCGCCGGGCCACCGATTCCTACCGCAATTCGATTGGCGTATTGACGCGTCTTGCGGAGGATTACCGGCGCCAGCTCCCTGTGCCGCCAGGCGCCGATTCGCTGCAGGTCGCTGCGAGCGACAGCGTTCTTCGGGTGGCCAACCGCTGGATCGGGCGGTGCAAGGAGAAGGTGTGTGAAAACCTCTATACCATTGGCGAGTTGAAAAAAGCCTCAGCCGAACGACTCCTTGCCGTGCCGCTGCCACCCGGCCTTGACCTGCTTACTGCCGTTGAGTACCGTCGCCAGCTGTTGATGGTCGCCGTAAAGCCGCTACTTGATGACGCAGCTGGCGCCTATGCAGAGAGCGTTGAGGCGGCGGAACAACTTGGCGTACAAAACCAGCTTGTGGCACTCGCCAAGAGCAGCGCCATTGAGGTCTCGAATATGCTCCCGGACCTCTTTGCCGCCTTGGCGGCTGAGGTCCTGCAAGATTACCGGAACAGGGAGGCCCAGTATCTCGCCCTGCTGGAGACGGGTGCTCGCGTGACCCAAGCCGGTGAGGAGCTGGTGGAGCTGGCAGATCAGATGGCCAATTTGCTGGAATTTGGCGCGGCATTTGCAGTCAATTTCAGCCAGGGCTACCAGGAAACCCTAAACCGCGCGCGCAAACACGGACTCGATGGCCAAGGGGTGGCCGTCACTGAACAGAAACTGACCCAGAGTCTCTTCCACTACGTCGAAAGACTCGATAGCATCTCTGGCACGACCAAGCAGCGCGGCCAGGCGTTTGTGGCCCGTTATCGCGAGCAGCAAGAAGAGTTGTACAAGAAGGCCGCCCTCACTTTCCAGGATAATTACTTCGCTGCCCACGACGGATTGCAGCAGATCCTGCGTGCTGGTGTCGCAGCCTGCGATTCGCTTGGCATCGACAATGTCTGGGCCAGAAACCTGGTTCTGCACTTGGCGCGTTTCGAGCCCGACGCCTACGCGCCTCGCCTCGGCCTTCAGGTAATGGCGGATACGCTGGCCACCGATCTCGAATGGCGAGCGGCCTCGCAGTACACCAAGGGCTGGCCAGCGCTGGATTTTGACGATCAGAGTTGGGCAGTGCCAACGGTGGTGGTGCATGTGGGGGGCCACACTGGGCCGCCGGGTTTGTACCTCTGGTGCGTGCACCCTGAAACGGTGAGTGTACGCTTCGACTCCCTCGCCCAAGCCTTTGTGCCGCAGGTGGAACAACGGCGCGGACCGGTGGCCTACCTGCGGCGCAGGTTCAGCGTCGAGGGTCTGCCGGTGGCCGGTCAGGTGCGCCTGGCTGCAGATGGCTCCTATAACCTGTTCGTCAACGGGAACTTTGTGGCACAGGTCGTTCAGCCGCCAGAAAAGCCGCTTGGCGTGTACGTGCACGAGGTGACCGACCTCCTCCAAGAGGGAGAGAACGTGGTGGCCGTCGAGGCGAAAGATGTGGACGGCGAAATCGATGGCCTGCAGGTGCTGCTGACGTGGCGCACCATTCCCGGGTGGAAGGAAGAGCGGCAGCGACTTGCTCCGCTCGTGCTGGACGAGAAGGAAAAGGAGCTGCTTATCCAAAAGCGGGAGCAGATCCCTTAAGCTGAGGTCGCACATGCGAGTTCTGTTTACTCTGGTGACATTTGTAGGGGGGGCGCTGATGCTGCAGGTGCGTCCTCTCGCTGCTCAGGAGCAGACTAAGCCTGCGGCTACTCAACAAGTCCAGGAAGAGGTGCTGCCGCCTATCCTCATCGTCACGGTTGTGGAAAAGCCCAGTGTGGCAATCCTGCCCAAGCGCGTCAAGCCGGAGTTCAAGACACCCCTTTTCGTGGAGAGGAGTTTTGAGCGCGAGCTGCGGGAAGTCCCCGCCGGGTTGACCGGCTTCCAGGAAGAACTGGAGTCGGCCAAGAAAATCAAGCGCCTCGAGAAGCTCATTGCTCGCGAAAAAAAGTAGCGTGGCTGCTCGCTTCAAGACGTTGCCTTTAGCAGTGAGCCACAGTCCCTTTGCAGAGGAGAGCCAAGGAACCTTATGCGTGGAGGTGTTGCATGTCTGAATTGATCAGCGGTTTCAGTCCCAGCAGCGCGGGATACCTATTCATGTGGTTACTTCTCTTCATCGCCGCGGTGGCGGTGGCCATCTTCATCGAGCGCTTCATCTACATCAAGCTGAAGAGCGATATCAATGCCACGACGTTTATGGCTGAGATTCGCAAGCGGGTCAAGGCTGGGGAGTACCGCGAGGCCTTGGCGCTGTGCGAGGCTGCGAAAGACCGGGCCTTGGCGCGGGTTGTCTCCGCCGGGCTGCGCAAAGTGAGCGAGAGCGAGACCGTCGATTTCCGCTCGATCCAGAATGCGGTGGACGAGGGGACACTGGAGGTCATTCCCAAGCTGCAGAACCGCACCGGTTATCTGGCCATGATTGCCAATGTGGCCACGCTCATCGGCTTAATGGGCACGGTGTATGGTTTGATCATTGCATTTCGCAGCGTGTCGGGTCCGGGTATCGACCCGGCGGAGAAGGCGCGCCTCCTGGCAGCAGGCATCGCCGTGGCGATGAACACGACCTTTTTCGGCCTGATCATTGCGGTGCCGACCATCATCGCCTACACCTGGTTGCACAACAAGACCACCAAGATCATCGACGAGATCGATGAGCACATGGTCAAGTTGATTAACTTGATAACTGGGAATCAATAGCATGGCATTTCGACCTTCGCTCAGAAGCAGCCGCACCTTCGCCGAGCAGGTGGAGATCAACCTCTTTCCGGTGATGAACCTGATGGTGGTCCTCATCCCCCTGCTGCTGTCCACGGTGACATTTGTGCGCATCGGGGTCATCCAGCTTGACCTACCGCCGGCGCCGCTGGTGCAAGGACCGGGTGCCAGTGGCATGCCTACAGAGATGGCGCGCACCTTGGATTTGGCAGTCAGCATCACCGAACAGGGCTTTTACATCTCTAGCGCGCTCGGTGTGCTGAGGGGTGAAGGCGGTGGTCCCTACATCCCCAAGAAGCTTAGCGAGGACGGCTCGCAGGTGTACGACTATGAGCGCTTGTCCAGCGTGCTCCTTGAGATCAAGAGTCGGGCTCAGGGGAAATTTGCTGATGACGAGCGCATTATCATCAATGCGGACCCAGGGGTCCGTTATCAGGTGGTTGTTTCGACCATGGACGCCGCGCGCTCGTGCCAGGTAGAGGGCCGCACAGTGAGCCTCTTTCCGCAGGTGGCGCTCGCCGCCGGCATCCAGTGACGCCAAGAGCTTCGTCTGGGAGTAAGCAATGGCCTATATTCCCTCGCGCATCAAGAAGCATGATACCAACCCAGGCAAGAGGTTCCTCAACTTGACCTCCTTGATGGACATGTTCACCATCATCCTGGTGTTCTTGCTGAAGAGCTACTCTACGGAGGGCGGGTTGATTCACCCCTCGGAGAACTTGACCCTGCCCAAGTCCACTGTGGAGAAGATTCCCGAGACGGCGTTGGACGTGATCGTCTCCAAGGAGACGGTCGTGGTGAACGAAGACGTCGTGGAGACGGTGGCGAACGTGGCGCAGCAAGAGGGGCTGATCGTGCCGAGACTCCGGGACAAGCTTAAGGTCTACGCTGACCGCGCCAAGGAGGCCGAGCAGAAGTACGGCATCAAGTTCTCGGGCAGGGTGAACGTCCAGGCAGACAAAGACCTCGAGTATGGCATCCTGGTGAAGGTTCTCGCCACCTGCGGCGCGTGTGAGTACACGAACCTGCATCTGGCCGTCTACCAGCTGGAACGTCCCACCGGACGCCCCGCGGAGACGGCTTCTCCTATGTAGCAAGGCGGCGCTGCCGCGCCAGCGGAGGAGTACTGTGGTTGCAACTGAGATGGCGTTGCCCAAAGAGTACCGGAAGGGCTGGTTTGCAGGAGTGAGCCGCACCTTTGTGCTCATTCTGGTCGCTTCCGTGGTTGTCCATTTTGGGCTAATGGTTCTGCTTCTTTCGCGGCCCAAGCAGGAGAAAGAGGAGGTGCCCGCTGCTACTCAGGCGCGCCTCGCCACGCTCATCGTGCGTCATGCGCAGCCGCCAAAGGAGACTCCGTTGCGAGCAAGTGTAACCGTGCCAGCGCCAAGAGAGGCGAGGGAAGCAGCGCCAGGCGGGGCTGATGTGGCCTCGCGGACGCCCAGGAGAGGGACCGCTTCCAGCACGCCTGGGAGCGGGGTGGTTGGTACCGGCGTAGAGGGACCGCTTTCGGCTGGCCATGCGCGGACACGCGACCGACTGGCGGCGGAGGCGTCCTCCACTGGCATCCTGCGAGTTCTCAACGCAGGAAGCGGTGCAGCAGGCGATCAGGCGCGGGAACTCCTCGGCGGGGAGGAGCCGAGCGCCGACATAGGCGCGGTGCTGGGAAGCGTGGGTGGGCTCAAGAGCACAGGGGCGCCTACCCGTGAGCGAGAGGTGCGTGGCACCCGCACCACGGAAACAGGCACCATCGACACCCTGTTGGATGAGCTCGGCACCGCGACCTCTTCTACCGTCGTCAGGGGCGGAAGCCTGGTGGTGGGGCCAGTCACCCCCGTTGGGCGCGAAGGTGAGGTGACGACCCTGGCGGGACGAGATCCGGACCAGGTGTCGAAAGTGGTGAACGGCCACAACGACGCCATCGAATACTGCTACCAGAAGGAGCTAAAGCGCAACCCCACACTCAAGGGGAAACTGGTGGTTCGCTTCACCATCAACCCGCAGGGGAAAGTCAGCAGCGCTACCATCGTGTCGTCCACCCTGAACAGCCCGGAGCTTGAGGCGTGCATCCTGCGCCGTATCCAACGCTGGGACGATTTTGGCGCAGTGGATGCATCACTGGGGGATGCCACCTTTCGTCAGGTCTACACCTTCGGTTTCTGACCACCCTTGCTTGGCAAGGCTCAGCTGACGCCGAGGTGCCTAACGCGGTAGCTCGTCGACCGTGGCGCACAGCTCACGGTCTTTTTTGTGACCGGCCAGCGGTCCTATGTGGCACATGTCGTGAGGAGTGCTGAAGAGCAAACGAACTCACACCTGTGGAGAACTGCGCGCCTGCCATCAAGGGCAGGAGGTGACGGTGATGGGGTGGGTGCGCCATCGCCGTGACCATGGCGGCATCTTCTTCGTGGACTTGGTAGACCGTTACGGCCTGGTGCAGATCAACTTTGATGCCTCGGCACATCCGAAGCTCTGTGAGCAGGCGCGGGAGCTGAAGGCAGAATGGGTGGTAGCGGTCACGGGCACAGTGCGCATGCGACCGGAGGGGATGCGGAACCCAAACCTGGCAACCGGCGACATCGAGGTGGTGGCTAACGAGCTGGAAGTGCTCAACAAGGCCAAGACGCCGCCGTTCGAGATCAAGGATCCGGTTGAAGCCTCCGAGGAACTGCGCCTCACTTACCGTTACCTTGACTTGCGCCGGCCGGAACTGCAGAAGAACATGTTGCTCAGGCACCGCGTCTACCAGGTGGTGCGACGCTACCTGGATGCGCACGGTTTTGTGGAGATCGAGACGCCCTTCCTCATCAAGAGCACACCGGAGGGCGCACGTGACTATCTGGTGCCGAGCAGGATCCACAAGGGGAGGTTCTACGCCCTGCCCCAGTCGCCGCAAACCTACAAGCAGCTCCTGATGGTGGCGGGGTTCGATCGCTATTTCCAGATTGTCCGCTGTTTCCGCGACGAAGACCTGCGCGCCGACCGCCAGCCAGAGTTCACTCAGATCGACATGGAGATGTCCTTCGTCGACGCCGACGATGTGCGCGCCGTGTGCGAGGGGCTGATGGCAGAGGTGCTGGAGCAGGTGCTCGGTTATCAGCTCGCCACGCCTTTGCCCGTGTTGCCCTACGATGAGGCCATGGCCAAGTACGGCACTGACAAACCTGATTTGCGCTTTGCACTCCCCATCACCGACATCAGTTCCTTGGTGGCAGGGAGCCAGTTCCGCGTGTTTGCCGAGACCGTGAACAGCGGCGGTATGGTCGCCGGCCTGTGCGTGCCGCAGGCAGAGGTCTTCACCAGGAAGAAAGTCGATGACCTGACCGCTGCTGCCAAAGAGCTGGGGGGGAAAGGGCTGGTGGCCTTGAAGGTGACGCCCGACGGCTGGGAAGGAGGCGCGGCCAAGTTCTTTTCCGCAGCGGAGATTGCTGCCGTCAACGCCGCCATGCATGCGACTGCCGGGCAGATGCTCTTCCTGGTGGCGGATCGCCGGGAGGTGTGCCTACCAGTGTTGGGGGCCCTCCGCCTGCGGCTGGGCAAGGAATTGGGCCTCATCGACGAAGGTAAGATCAGCTTGTTGTGGGTGACAGACTTCCCGCTCCTGGAGTACAGCCAGGAAGAAGGGCGCTTTGTGGCCATGCACCACCCTTTCACCTCGCCGCTCCGCGAGGATATTCCCCTTTTGCAAACATCACCGGAGCGGGTACGGGCGCAAGCCTATGACCTGGTTTTCAATGGCACCGAGGTCGCCGGCGGCAGCATCCGTATTCATGATGCTGAACTGCAGCGGGAGGTGTTCCGCGTGCTAGCTATTTCGCAAGAAGAAGCGGAACGGAAATTTGGCTTTCTCCTGGAGGCGCTGCAGTACGGGGCGCCGCCACATGGCGGCATCGCCTTTGGCTTCGACCGACTGGTAATGCTTCTGGCGGGCAAGGAGACTATCAGAGATGTAATTGCCTTTCCCAAGACAACGAGCGCGCTTTCCCTCATGGACGGGGCTCCCAGTGAGATCTCGCCCGAGCAACTGCGGGAGCTGGGGCTGCGTCTTGCCGAGTAGAAGAGGCGGCCAAAAAGTGCGCCCCGGAGGTACGATTTTGCTTGACAATTATCACTTTTTTTCGTATTATACCACAGCAAACTGGTGGTGGGTTGGCGAAAATGGCTCATTGGTCCCCAGAAAGGAGGTGTAGCCCGATGCGCAAGACGCTCAAGACAGGGTGGGTCCTCGGACTGGCTATGCTGCTCTTAGTGAGCTTTGCGGTGGGGTGCGCAAAGCACCCGAGCCAGGAGCAGCTGAACAAGCTGGAAGAGACCAAGCAGGCAGCGCTGGCCGCTGAAGACCAGCTCAAGGCCAAGGACGCCGAGAAGGCGTCGCTCGACAAGGAGTTGGCGGCCAAGCAGCAAGAACTGGCCAAGTGCCAGCAGGAGAAGAAGGCTGTGGCGGAGCGGTTGGGCAAGTAGGTGTAACAGAAAAACCATTGCCAAGCGGAAGCGAAGGAGGAAATCGCGATGAGGATTTCGGCTAAATGGTTGCTCAGCCTCGCGGTTGTGCTCGGCTTGTTCTTGCTCGTCGACGCCACGGTCGCCCTCTCTGCGGAAAAGATGAGCATGGACGAGTACCGTGCCGAGCTGGCCAAGTGGCAGAAGCGCGAGGCCGACGCGAAGGCTGCAATCGCGGTACGCGACAAGGAGATCCAGACGCTCAAGGAGCAGATCGCCAAGGCTGACGCGGACTTGGCCTCTTGCTGGGACGAGATCTATGCCCTGTTGGGAGTGGACAAGGCAGCAGTCGACGCCTACCGCGCTTCGTTGCAGGCCATTCAGAAACAGGTGGATGGGCTGGCTGCACTGAGTCCAGAGGAGCTGTTCAAGAAGAAAGAAGAACTTGCGGCCCTGAGCGCCCAGCTTGCCGACAAGAAGAAGAGCCCCATCTACGCCTTGTCGGAGATGCGCGAGTTGGTCGCTGGCATCGAGGCGAAGATCGCCGATGTCGAGGCGCGCATGCCCAAGGCGGTATACGACAGCTATGTGGTGGTGAAGGGCGACTACCTCTGGAAGATCTCCGGCAAGAAGGAGATCTACGGGGACCCATACCAGTGGATGAAGATCTACTCGGTCAACCGCGACCTGATCAAGGATCCCGACCTCATCTACCCGGATTGGGTGCTGAAGATCTTGCGCGGCTGCGGACCTGACCAGTACATCGTGGTCAAGGGCGACTTTTTGCAGAAAATCGCCAAAGACCCCAGTGTGCTCAATGACCCGGCGGCGTGGACCAAGATCTACGAGGCCAACAAGTCGGTCATCGGGAATAATCCGAACCTGATTTACCCGCACACGGTCTTGGTCATCCCCAAGTAGGTCGACCGAGTCGTTGCAACACGCAGGGTATGGGGCTTCGGGCCACGGGACGAGTGGCAGGTTGAAGTCGCTCTGGTTCCCTAAACTGCGGGAATCAGACCGGATGGATGGCAAGCCATAGGCTGTCCCCCAGCTCGGGCCCAGGCGGTGGGTCCGCGCCACGCCCAAGGGACCTGGGCGGGCCACTGCAGCAGATCCGAACAAGAGCTCCCAGTTCTCCAGGCGCTGGCCAGAAACTGGGAGCTTTTTCATGACATGGAGCGCATGGAGACGAGCACAGAGGAAACACAAGAAGAAGCAGTACGTCGCATTCCCCTGCCGGGCATCGACCAGGTGGCCCTATTCGGCTCGCAGGATGCATACCTCAAGCTACTGCAGCGCGAGTTTGGTGTGCACATGGTTGCGCGCGGGGCACAGCTTCTCCTGCGCGGCGAGCCCGAGGCAGTGCAGCTGGTGGAACAGGCTCTCACCGAGTTAATCGCCATGGTGGGCCGTGGGGTGCACCTTACGGCCCACGACGTTGCCACGGTGATCGGTCTGGTGAAAAGCAGCGGTGCGACTGCCAGCACCGTTGCCGAGCCCCGCTCTGCGGAGAAGCGTGAGCCCCTCCCAGTGGTGCTGATGGCGCATCGGGGACCCATCCGCCCACGGTCGGAGGGACAGGCGCGGTATGTACGGCTGGTTGATGAGAACGACATCGTCTTCGCGATCGGGCCGGCGGGCACCGGAAAGACCTACCTTGCCGTCGCCATGGCCGTTGCCCACCTGCAGGCTCGCGAAGTGGAGCGCATTATTTTGGCGCGTCCCGCAGTGGAGGCCGGGGAAAGCCTCGGCTTTCTCCCCGGGGACCTGAAGGAGAAGGTGGACCCCTACCTTCGCCCTCTTTACGATGCCCTCTACGACATGCTCCCGGCAGAAAAACTCCGGCGCTTCCTCGAGGTCGGGGTCATCGAAATCGTGCCGCTGGCCTACATGCGCGGGCGCACCCTGAATCATGCCTTTGTCATTCTGGATGAGGCGCAGAACAGCACAGCCCTGCAGATGAAGATGTTCCTCACGCGCCTGGGCATCGGCTCGAAAGCCATCATCACCGGGGACATTACCCAAATCGACCTGCCGGCTTCCAGCGAATCGGGCCTGGTACAGATCCAACGAGTAGTCAACGGCATCGAAGGCATCGCCTTTGCTTACTTGAGCGAGCAGGACGTCGTGCGGCATCGCCTCGTCAGAGACATCATACGCGCCTACGACAACTTCCAGAGCAGGAAGCAGGCGGAAAAGACAGGGGAGGAAAACCATGGCTGATGGCGCGACAAGCCGCAGCGGGGCAAAGGACTACCTCCAAGCGCTGGTGTCGCGCCTTTTCCGCAGGGGGCGCACCAACCGCAAGCAGAAGGAGTGGAGTCCTCAGACTATCACCTGGGTGCAGGCGGGGGTGGCTGCGGCCATGGTGGTGTGCGTGGCGCTGATGTTCCCGGGTGCGGACTCCGTGGACACCTTCAACCTGCGCGAGGGGGATGTCTACATCGGCGACCAAATCATTGCCCCTTTCACTTTCGCCATCAACAAGAGCCCACAGGAGTATGCGGCGGATGTTGAGGCGGCCAAGCGCCGCGTGCCCCCCGTGTTCGTGCGGCGCGCTGACGTGACGAACCAGCAGCTTTCCGCGCTGGAAAGTTTTCTCGAGCAACTTTACGACGTGTGGTCCGCTCCCGGAAGCGCTGTGCAGAAGAGCGATTCGCTGTCCGGGCTGTTCAGGCGCTTCAATATCGTCATGACCGACAACGACATCAGCTTCTTCCTGGAGCGGAAACCGCCATTGCGGCGCACGCGGCTACCCTTGAAGGCGAACGGGGAAGTGGGCACTGCCCGCCTACTGAGCATGGTGCGGGAGGTGGTGACCGAAGCGTTGAAAGTGGGGGTCCTCGATACCGAGAAAGACCGCCTGCCTACAGGGGCTGAGAAGATCTCTGTCGTCAGTGACGGCGTGGAGACGATCGAGCAGCTGGCCTACTATCGCGGGCCAAGAGAGGCGCAGAATTTTGCCTTGGAAAAGATCCGTCAGCAAGCCGCCGACGACGCCCAGATGACCAAGGTCGCATTTCAGATCGCCATCCGTTTCTTGCAGCCCAATGTTTTTCTCGATGCGGCAGAGACCCAGGCGCGAGTTGCTGCAGAGGTGGCCAGCGTGCCTCGTGCCAAGGGCATGGTGCTGCAGGGGGAGCGAATTATCGATAGCCACGAAAAGGTCACTGCGCACCACGTGGAAGTGCTTGCCTCGCTGGCCGAGGCGCGCGCAGAGCAGGGCTCCCACACGCTGGTCACACTGGCGTTGCGCTTTCTTGGCAGAATGCTCCTGGCTGCAGTGGCTTTGGGAGTGGTGGCGCTTTTCCTGTACCGCGAGCGGCGATCGTTGCTCTTCGACCCGCGGCAGCTGCTCCTGCTGGCGCTGGTCGTACTGCTTGTGGTTGCAGTGGCCTATGGCGTGAACCGCTTGTCGCTGTCCAGCAACCTCATTCCTGTTGCCGTCGCTGCCATGTTGCTCACTATTTTCTTCGACGCGCGGGCGGCCTTCATTTCCATTGTGGGACTCGGACTTATTCTGGGCGGCATGCGTGGGAATGACTTCGCGGTGGTCGCTACCGCCGTGGTGGTGGGGAGTGTGGCTATCTTTTCCGTCACGAAGGTGCAAAAGCGCAACTGGGTTGTGCGTTCCATGCTGATGACCAGCCTGGCTTACGCAGTGTGCATAACGGTTCTCGGCCTCCTGCGGGACGCCCCTTTTTCTGCCTTGGTGAAAGAATGGGCTTACGGCCTTACCAACGGCATTGTGAGTCCGCTGATGGCGTACGGCCTGGTGGTCGTGCTGGAGCTGGCTTTCGAAATCACCACCGACATGACCTATTTGGAGCTTTCCGACCTCAACAATCCTTTGCTGCGCGAGCTGGCCCTCGTGGCGCCCGGAACTTACCACCACAGCATCATGGTGGGCAACTTGGCGGAAGCGGCAGCAGAGGTCATCGGTGCCAATGGCTTGCTGGTACGGGTGGGTGCCTACTACCACGACATCGGCAAGATGGAGAAACCCGACTATTTCGTCGAAAACCAACGGGGCGGCCGCAACCCGCAGGACCGGCTCAGCCCTACAATGAGCGCCCTGGTGCTGCTCAACCACGTGCGGCGCGGCGTGGAAATGGCCAAGGAACACGGACTGCCCGTGGAGATCCGGGATTGCATCGAACAGCACCACGGCACCTCCGTGATGGCCTACTTCTACGAGAAGGCAAAGGGACAAAACGGGGGCAATGCAGTGCGGGAGGACGAATTTCGCTACCCAGGGCCCAAACCCCAGACGAAGGAGACCGCATTGCTCATGCTCGCCGACGCCGTGGAGGCAGCATCGCGCTCCCTGCGCGATCCGTCCGTGAGCAGGCTGAGGGCCTTGGTTTCGCAAATCATTGATGACCGGTTCCGCGCGGGAGAACTGGATGAGAGCCCTCTCACCTTGCGGGATCTGAACAAGGTGGGCGAGGCCTTTCTCAAGATCCTCATCGGGCGTTACCACCACCGCGTGGAATACCCGAAGAGCGAGGGTCAGGACGCCGCCAGCCAGGAGGCCAGGCGGTGAGAAAGGAAAGCGGTGTGGTGCGCGTGTTCAATGCCCACCCGAGAAGGCATTTTCCGGTGCGGCAGATCAAGAGGTTGGCGGAGCTGGTCCTGACGGCCGAAGGCGCCAGCGAGGCGCGCGACGTCAACGTGGTGCTTTGTGACGATGACCGGCTGCAGGAACTGAACAGGCGTTTCCTTGGGCACGACTACCCTACTGACGTAGTGGCTTTTCAACTGGCAGACGAGCCTGGGGTGGTGGAGGGCGAAGTCTACGTGAGCCTGGACCGCGCAGATGAACAGGCCCGCACCGTGGGGGTGCGCTTTGAAAACGAAGTCGGTCGCCTGGTTGTCCACGGCATCCTGCATTTGCTCGGGTATGAGGATGAAGAGGCCGCGGCTGCAGGGCAAATGCACGTGCGTCAGGAGGAATACCTGAGACTCTTCGCAGAAAGGCAAGCCGCTACGGAGAGCAAGAGAGGGAATTGAGAGGTGTTCGGCTCGGTACTCATTGGGCTGGTCTTTCTCGTACTGCTGGTTGGATTCTCGGCGATGACCTCCGCAGCGGAGACGTCGTTTTTCGCCCTTTCGCAGTTAGAGCTTGAACGGATGCGCGAGGGAGGAAAGGGATCAGCTGCCCAGGTTGTTCGTCTTCGCGCGCAGCCACGTCGGCTCCTGGTCACCATTCTGACGGCCAATACGGCGGCGAATGTGGCGGCGGCCGTGGTTGCCACGCTCACTTTCACGCGCCTTGCCGAGCCGCTCGGCCTAAGCCGCAGCTTAGCGGCAACCCTTGCGGGGGTCGCCATCACCGTGGCGATTCTGGTCTTCGCGGAGCTGACGCCGAAGCTCATTGCCACCCGCAACCCTCTCCACATAGCAACTCGTCTGTCGGGCTTTGTGCTGGTGCTCTGGTACCTCCTCTACCCGGTCACCCTCTTCCTCAACGCTGTGGCCGATGGAGTTGCGCGCCTTCCTGGCGCTCGTCCTGAGGGCCTTGCCCTTTCCCAGGATGAGCTGAAAGCGATGGTCGAGGTGGCTGATCAGCATGGCTACCTGGAGGAGGAAGAGCGGGAGATGATCCACTCCATCTTTGAGTTCGGGGAAACGCAGGTGCGTGAGATCATGGTGCCGCGTATGGACATGGTATGCGCAGAAACGGGCGCGAGCATGGCCGAACTGGTGGAGCTCATTACCCGTCACGGCCACACGCGCATCCCTCTCTACGAGCACAATATCGACAACATCCGTGGGATCATCCACGCCAAAGACCTGCTGCCCTATTTGAACCAACCTGAGGCCAGACCGTCACTGGAAAGCCTTGCGCGGCCGGCCATCTTTGTGCCGGAGAGCAAACCCATCAACGACATGCTGAAGGAGTTCCAAGCGCAGCGTACCCACATGGCCATCGTCGTGGATGAGTACGGCGGCACGGTCGGTCTGGTCACGCTGGAAGACGTAATCGAAGAAATTGTCGGCGAGATCCAGGATGAGTACGACGAGGAGCCGTCGCTGGTGCGCCGCATTGACGATCATACTTGGCTGGTGGACGCCAAGATCAACATCGAGGAGCTCAACGAAGCGTTAGGCCTCCAGCTGCCCACCGAGGAGGGGTACGATACCTTGGGTGGCTTTCTGTTGCAGCGCATG
>JACIZP010000057.1 GCA_014359355.1 Calditrichota bacterium
GTAGTGGACGCGCTTGAGCACCGCGAGAGCGGAGACGAGACTGACGGCATCCTCTCTCCGCACGCCCGACTGAGCTTCTCCTTCCCCACGCGCGACAAAAACGACCGTGACCACGACGGCGTGCCCCGCGAGCTGGACCTTGACGATAGCATCGCTGAGGACAACGACGGGTACATGGATCACGACGGCCTACCGGAGGAAAATCCTGATTTCGTCCGCTACTACCACGGCAAGATGAAGCTGGTGGAGGAAGTGCGCGAAATCGCCCGCCAGGAGGCGGTGCCGGAAAAGAAGCCGGTGGTTATCCACCATCCGATTCGGCGGGCAGAGTTGCACCACTCCCTGAAGCTTGTCGCGGACGTGTACGCAGACAGTCTCCTGTTGTGCGCCGCCCTGTATCGCGCAGAGCCAGGAGTTAAGTGGTCAGTGGTGCCCATGCACCCTCATCCGTCTGCGCCCTTCCGCTATGAGGCTTCCCTGCCGAACAGCGCGGTGCAGAGCGGGCTCAGGTACCTTGTGGCCGCAGTGAATGCGGACAAAACCAACATTGGCTATTCAGGCTTGCCGCGACGACCATTGCAGGTAAAGGTCTTCCCCCATGCGTCGCGGTGGCGGAGAGTGGGTGGAACCGTCGCAGCGCTCGGTTGGAGCGCGGCCGGTTTCTGGGTGCTGAGGAGGCAAAAGTAGGGAGGAACCATGAAACGGACGCTTTCATGCCGTTGGTTGGTCGTGCTCGCGCTGGCCACGGCGTTCTTGGCGGGCTGCGCGTCCAGCAAGGCGAAAAAAGAGCCGGTCACCGAGGAGCAGTTTAACCTAGATGAGCTCTTGGGGGAGAAGAAACCGCAGGAGGAGGCCCCTGCCAAAGCGGACGATGAGGCAGAAGTACTAAAGTTGCTCGGTGTGACCAAGGAAGAAAAGGCAGCCCCTGCTACTTCCACCCCGGCAACAACCAAGCCTGCAGAGCCGGACGCCTCCGCGCTGCAGAAGCAGCTCGAGAGCAAGGACCTCGAGATCGCTGCCCTCCGCTCGGAAGTGGCCAAGAAGGAGGATCGCATCGACGAGTTGCAGCGTGAACTCCGCGAGCTCAAGGCAGCCCCGGCCGCCACTGGTGGTCCCACGGTCGCCGGCTTCGAGGGAAAGTACCAACAGGCTCTGCAGACGTATCAGAGCAGAAGGTACCGGGAGGCAATCACCCAGTTCGAGTCGCTCCTGGCTGCCCAGCCCAATCACAAACTCGCTGACAACTGCCAGTACTGGATCGGGGAATGCCGGTATGCCTTGGGCGAGTACGAGCAGGCGATCGCTGACTTCCAGAAGGTATTTGGCCTGGGCGACGGCAACAAGAGCGACGCTGCGCAGCTCAAGCTCGGCTTGTGCTACCTGCGGCTGGGTGACAAATTGCGCGCCAAGGAGGAGTTTCAACGCCTTCTGGTTGAGTACCCGAAGAGCGAGTTTGCCCCGCGCGCCCAAAGCTACTTAGATAAGCTGCAATAGCAAGTCAGGAGCGAATAGCGGCTCGCCTTTGTGCGAGCCGCCTCGCTCACGCTGGCCAGTGATTCTGGTCCGGGTGGACTGTTGTATCCACGCCGGACTTTTTTGCATGGTGGTCTTGCCATGTGCACGAGCTGAGGAGTCTTCATGCACCAGGATCCGCAATCATCCTCTGCCCAAGGGGGAGGCCCGGCGCGCCACGCCTGGTTGACGCGCAACGTGGCCGCCCTCAGCGGCGTCAGCCTGTTGAATGACGTCAGCAGCGAGATGATTTACCCGCTGCTTCCCCTGTTTCTCACCCGCGTGCTCGGCGCTGGACCTGCCTTTCTGGGCTTGGTGGAAGGAGTTGCCGAGACCACGGCCAGCCTGCTCAAGCTCTTCTCCGGCTGGCTTTCCGACCGCCTGCGCCGCCGCAAGCTCCTGGCCGTGTGCGGTTACGGCGTCTCATCCCTAGTGCGACCGCTCACGGCCCTGGCCTCTGCCCCCTGGCATGTGCTGGTGGTGCGCTTTTGGGATCGCGTGGGAAAAGGGGTGCGCACGGCGCCGCGGGACGCCCTCCTCGTCGCCTCATCTCCCCCGGCCAGTCGCGGCAAAGCTTTTGGCTTGCAGCGAGCTATGGACCACCTCGGAGCAGTGCTCGGCCCGCTCATCGCCACCTTCATGTTGGCCGCGTTGACCACCAACGTGCGCACCGTTTTTTGGTGCGCAGCCATCCCGGCGGCCCTGAGCATGGCGCTGCTCATCGCCGCGGTCAAGGAGCAGACGAGCGACAAGACAGCCAGTGAGGCACCCAAGATCACCTGGCGTCAATTCGATCGCCGCTTCTTGTTCTACGTGGGCATCGTCTTCCTTTTCACTCTGGGCAATTCCAGCGACATGTTCCTCTTGCTGCGGGCCAGTAACCTCGGCGTGCCAGCGGCTCTGGTGCCGACATTGTGGATGGTGCATCATCTGGTCAAGTCGACAACATCCCTCCCCGGGGGAAGCTTGTCCGATCGTATCGGTCGCAAGAGGGTGATCGTTGCCGGCTGGTTGGTGTACGCGTTGACCTACGCCGGCTTTGCGCTGGCCGAGCGCGCCTGGCACATTTGGGGCTTGTTTGTGGTGTACGGGCTCTACTTTGGTCTTACCGAAGGTACTGAGAAGGCACTGGTCGCTGACTTTGTCAACCCGGAACAACGCGGCACGGCCTACGGCCTGTTCAACTTCGCCGTCGGTATAGGGGCCTTGCCGGCAAGCGTGCTCATGGGACTCTTGTGGCAAAAGTTCGGGCCAACTGTTGCCTTTGGGCTCGGCGCTGGTCTGGCTGGCCTTTCGTGCGTGTTGCTTTCCCTGCTGCGCGTGCCTAAGCTGGCTCATCAACGGTGAAAGGAACCTCCGCGGTCTATGGTGCGGTTCACCTTGCTCACGCCGACGCTGGTTCGTTTGGAGTATTCGCCCACTGGCACCTTTGTCGATCAGCCCTCCGTGGTGGTCATCAATCGTAACTGGCCGCCTGTGCCCGCCAAGCAGTACGAGGAGAAAGGGTATTGCTGCTTGGACGGGGAGCGGCTACGCATCCGCTACCGGAAGAACTCCGGCCCATTCGGACCGGAGAACCTACTGGTCTGTTACCGACACGGCGACCAGTGGCGTACCTGGCGGCCTGGAGAGCAGGATCCTCACAACTTGGGCGGCACCCTGCACAGCCTCGATGGCGTGTCGGAGAGCAGTCTACCCCCGCTGCCTGCTGGGATCCTCAGCCGCAGCGGCTACTATCTGCTCCAGGATGAACACCATGCCTTGTTGACAGCGGACGGCTGGCACACGCCCCGCAAAGAGCCCACGGCGCAATATTGGTACTTCTTCGGCTACGGCGATGACTATGCGCTGGCGCTAAGGGAATACGCTCAGCTCACCGGCCCCGTGCCGATGCTCCCCCGCTGGGCCTTTGGGGCGTGGTACTCCCGGTACTGGCCTTACAGCGACCGCGAGCTGCGGGAGGTCGTCACGCGCTTCAAACGGGAGAGCTTGCCGCTTGCCGTGCTGGTCATTGACGTCGACTGGCACCTTCATGGCTGGGAGGGCTATGACTGGAACCCGGAGCTCTTCCCACGCCCGGAAGAGTTTCTGGCCTGGGTCCACGCGCAAGGCCTGAAGGTGACGCTCAACAATCATCCCGGCTTGCTGCCGCCAGAGGAGAGCGCCTACCAGGAGGTGGTGGCCAGGTTAGGCACGGGACACATAGGGCCCGATGGCTCATTCGTGTTCAACCTTGCGCTCCGCGAGCACGCAGAGGTCTTTATGGACCTGCTGCACAAGCCGTTTCACGGACAAGGAGTGGACTTTTGGTGGATCGACGGCGCCGCAGCCTCGGCACCGGGACTGAACGGCCAGATGTGGACGAACAAGGTCTACTACGACAAGACCGAGACGTATACCGGCAAGCGTGCGCTCATTTTCAGCCGCTATGGTGGCCACGGCTCACACCGCTATCCCATCTCCTTTTCCGGCGACACCTACTCCGATTGGGGCGTGCTCCGCTACGAGATTGCCTTTACGGCCACCGCCGGTAATGTCCTGATCCCCTACTGGACACACGACATAGGCGGCTTCTTCGGCAACAAGCTCGACGACGAGCTCTACGTGCGGTGGGTGCAGTTCGGCGCCCTCAGTCCTTTTCTCCGCCTGCATAGTGACCACGGCATTCGCGAGCCGTGGCGATACAGCCGCGCTGCGCAGCGCATCGTACGCGCCTTCTTCCATTTGCGCTCTCGGCTGCTCCCTTGCATCTACACCTACGCGCGGCAGGTCCATGAGCACGCCTTGCCTCTGTGCCGGCCTCTCTACCTCGAGTGGCCCCACATTGAGGAAGCCTACGCCTATCGCCACCAGTACCTCTTCGGGCGCGAACTGCTGGTGGCCCCCATAGACCAGCCTGGAGAGTTCGGCGTCGCCACCAAAGAAGTCTACTTCCCGCCTGGCACATGGGTGGACATGTTCACTGGTAGTCGTATCCGCGGTCCCAAGGTGGCGGTCTGGCGTTCGCCTCTGGCGCAGATGCCTCTCTTCGCCCGCGCGGGAGCCATCGTGCCGCAGGCGTCCCTGGACATGCCGGGTGAGGTGCTGGTCGTCGACGTCTACTCCGGAGCGAACGGGGAATTCGAGCTGTATGAGGACGACGGGGAGACGCTCGCCTACCGTGACGGCGCGTACCGCACAACCCCAATCCGCTACTCCATGGCAGCTGGCCGACACTGCGTGGAAGTGGGCCCTGCGCGGGGAACCTACCGGGGTGCTCCCGCAAAGCGCGCCTACCTGATCAGGCTACTTTCCCTTCCTCGCCCAAAGGTGGTGGAGCTCGACGGGCAACCCTTGCCGCGGGTCAAAAGCAAGAAAGCCCTATCCGCGAGCAACGGGGCCTGGTGCTATGGTCAGGCGGGGCACTGTGTCGAAGTCAAAACTTCGGTGCGCGACTCCTCGGCGCCCGTGAGGGTGGCAGTGCACACGGACGCGGATGCGGCTTACCTCGATCTCTTGGCCGCGGCCGAGCAACAGGTCCAGCTTCTCACGGACCTTCGTGAGGCAGCTCGGCAAGTGGCCGCTCGCGGACCTCTTGCCGCCAAGCTCGACGCTTTATTCCGGCGCGCAGAGCACCACCGGCTGCAGGCCGGAAAAGGGGCATTGACCACCGTACGCTTGGGCGAGGCCGTCGCTGCCATGGAGCAGGAGTTGCGGGCCTTGGCAAACGAAATAGCCTCCGAGGCCCCAGTCCAAAGCCGACGACAGCTTCTCCAGGCGCTCTTTGGGTTAGTTGCCTGTACCCGCATCGGCGAGATGCATGGCGACGAGGCCATTCTGCCCATCATCTGCACCTTTGCCTCGGGGGAACTGGCACCCAGGCTGCAGGTGACCAGCATCTTGTCCGCCTCCCGGGAATGGCTGCAAGGGCTGCAGGGTCCAGCCTCGGTGAGCGGAGAACTTGCCCCCGGTGGCGTGTTCACGGCGAAGTTCCTGCTTGTTGCGCCCTCTCGCTTCCCGGTGGACAGAATAACCTTCCAGGTGGACAATCGCCTGCAGTGGAACGGCCAGGAGTTCCGGCATCCGGCCAGCTTCGAGCTCCCCGCCACATTCCTGCAGGCCTACCACCTCATCGGGCCGTTCGACAATGCAGACCACCAAGCGCTTGACCGCGTCGACCCGCCGGAAAACGAGATCAACCTCGCCGGCTGCTACCCTGGCAAGTTCGGACCGGTGCGCTGGCAGAAGTGGCAGTGGCGCCCCCCGCGGCGGAGCACCGGCTCGGTGTTCATCAACTTGCGCAACACCATCTACTCCGGCCACGACGTGGCAGCCTATGCGGTGACCGACCTGCACAGCCCACAGGACATGGAGGTCCTCTTTGCCCTTGGCTCAACTGGCGGCTACCGCCTGTGGGTCAATGGCCAGCTGGTGCATGTGCATCGCCAGCAGCGTTCCGCCATGCCAGGTCAGGACAAAGTCCTGGTCCGACTACGCGCTGGGCGGAATCGGGTGCTCATCAAGTCGGTGCACACTGGCGGGAGCTGGGGCTTCTTCCTGGAGGTGACAGACCTGGGAGGAAAACCTGTCCCGCATTTGGTGAACGCCTACGTGGAGTGAGCGTCCCGCTCCGGAGGCACCTCATGGTTATCCAGGCTCTGCGACTGCGCAACTACCGGCGATTCCGCGCGCTTGAAATCGAGTTTCCGGAAAACCTGATTGGCATCATCGGTCCCAACGGCGTGGGCAAGACCACCATCGTCGAGGCCATAGGGTGGGCCCTGTACGGCAACCGGGTAAAGCGCACCGACAAGACCGACGTCCGCTCGCAGTCAGCCTCACCCAGGGAGATCTGCAGCGCGGAACTGCTCTTCGCCTGTGGCGGTGAGCAATACCGCATAGTGCGACAACTGCGCGGAAAGGATGCAATTGCCGAGGCGGCGGCATATCGCGGTGCAGCAGAGGCACCAGTTGCCGTGCAAGACTCCGGCGTCACCGAATTCATCGAGAACCTGCTCGGCCTCGATTATCAGTCCTTCTTCGCCTCGGTCTTTGCCCAACAGAAGGAGCTCGATGCTTTCTCTCGTCTGAAGACTCCTGCCGAGCGCCTGAAGTGCATCAACCGGCTGATCAACATCGATGTAGTGGATCGCGCGCGCGAGCTCGCACGCCAGGACTGGCGAGACCGCAGCAAATTTCTCGAGGGACTGCGCAAGGGCCTCAAGGACGAAGCTCTGTTGCGCCAGCAGCTCGCCCAGGCTGAAGCCGCCCTCCAGGAAAAGCGCAGCAAGGAAGAAGAGGCAGAGGCGGCACTCAATGCGGCAAAGGAGGCCTCGCGCCGCGCAAAGAAGGAGCTCGACGCGCTCAGGGCCACGCGCGATCGCTTCATGCAGCTATCTTCCCGCCACGATTCGCTGGCCGAACGGCTGGCCGAGACAGAGCAATCCCTGCAAAGGGCCCAAGCAGACCTCGCCGCCATCGACGAGGCGGCCGAAAAGCTCAAGCAGATCGCCCCGCAGCTGCAGGAACTGGCCCGCGTTCGCCCCGAGAAGGAACGTATGGACAGCGCCGCCAAAGACGCCGCCACACTGCAGGCCAAAAGGGAGGAACTCACCCGCCTCTGCCCGCAGATAGAAGAGCTGCAGACAAAGCTTGCCACTCACCGGGAGAAAGCCACGGCGCTGCAGCGGCTGGGCGCCGATCTGCACGAGGCGCGCCAAAGGATTTCAGATCTGGAGAAGGAGATTGAAGGCGCAGAGGAGCAACTCCGCCAGGTGGTTGCCGACCGCGAGGCCGTCACCGCTAAGGGCCAGGAGGTGCGCGGCAAGCGTGAGCAGGTGGCAAAGCTGGGGCCCTCGGGCCCGTGCCCGGTGTGCACCCGCCCCCTTGGGGAACAACACGCAGCCGTGCTGCACAAATATGACGAGGAGCTGGGTCAACTCCGCGAAAGATACCAGCTCTTGCAACAGCACGAGAAGAGCGCCAGGCAACACCTGGCACAACTGAAGGGACAACTGACCGAACTGCGCGAGGCCGAACGGGAACTTGCGCTCAAGGAGCAATCGGCTGCGGACGCGGCGCGCCAGCTTCAGGAGATTGAGCGGCAGCTGACGGAGCGGAACCAGCACCGTGCGCGCCTGGAGCAGGAAATCGCCTCGCTAAGCGTGGTGCAGTACGACGAGATGGCCCACCGAGCGCTCAAGCGACGCCTGGATGAACTCGTCGAGGTGGAAAAAGAAGCATCCGGACTCAGTGCGGACGTGAGGCGGCGCGAAAGGGTGGCGGCGGAAATCTCTCGCCTCGAATCCACGATCCGGGAGCTCACCGCACAACTTGCAGAAGTAGAACAGGAGCTGGCCAGCGTCGCATATGACGAGGACCAGTATCGGCGGGCGGAACAGCTGGTCGAGCAGTGCTCACAGGAGCAGGAACGCCAGCAAGAGGCATACACCCAGGTGCGCGAAGACTTGGCCGGCTTGAAGAAAGAACGCCAGCGCATTCTCGCTGATCTCGAGGAACACCGCCGCCAGGTGGTCGAAATCGCAAGCACAGAAGAGGAAATGCACTACCTTGAGCTCCTGGACCACCACTTCGACTGCTTCCGGCAGGAGCTTGCCAACCGGCTTCGCCCGCTGATTGCCAACCGTGCCTCCGAGCTTTTGCGCCTGACCACTCAAGGCCGCTACTCGCTGCTCGAATTGGACCACGACTACACCATCCGCCTTTATGACGGCACGACCCCGTACCAGCTGGAGCGCTTCTCCGGCGGGGAACAGGACCTCACCAACCTGTGCCTGCGCATCGCCATCAGCCAGGTGGTGGCCGAGCGCAGCGGCGTAACCCCGATGAACTTCATCGTGCTGGACGAGATTTTTGGCTCGCAGGACGAGCAGCGCCGACAGTTGATCCTGAGCGCCCTCAATCAGCTGTCCACACGCTTTCGGCAAATCTTCATCATCACCCACATCGAAGACGTGCGCGACAGCCTGCCGGTGGTCATCGGCGTCGAACAGGAAAACGAACAGGAAAGCGTGGCCCGCTTTCTTTAGTCACGAAGACCCCCCACCGGAGACTACCCGGCGGCCGCCAGCTCCTCGCGATGCGCCATGGTGGTTATGGTCACCCCTTCTTTCCAGGCGCACGCCATGCCCACCAGCGTGACGGTCAGCACGGCAGTGGCATGAGCAACCACCGCAAAACTCAGCGCCGTGCTCTTGTCCACGCCAAACAAGCTAAGCGAAAGCACTGCCAAGTAGTGGTAGGTCCCCACATACCCCGGAGAGGAGGGGACGACGATGCTAATGGTGGTGATTACCAGAACGACCAGCGCTGCGGATAATCCCACCCCGTGAGCCGAAAGACCGAACGCGAGGATCACACAATACAGGTTCACTAAGTAGCCCACCCACACCAAGACGGACGTCAGCGCGACCATTGCATAATCCGAGGGCCGCGCAAGGGGGACCAGCCCCGTGACAAAATCGCGCAGCAGGCGCTGTCCCCGCTCTGCCAGTCGCCGGCCCAAGGGGCGCAGCCCCAGCCCGACAAGACGCAGGGCGATTTCCGTCCTCATTTTCAGGAAGAGGAGAAACGCAAAAAGCAGTGCCGTGGCGAGAAACATGAGGTAGCCGCTGGTGGTCACCTCGTCGGGTATGGCCACCGTACGCGGAAACGGCTTGAGCGTCAACGTGAGGGCGGTAATGAGCAGCAGCGAGAGCATGTCGATGACTCGCTCCAGCGCGATGGTGGCAAACGCCGCGCTGCCGGAGATTTTCTCGCGGCGACCGATGACGTAGGCGCGCACCAGTTCGCCCAGATGGGCAGGCAGGAGGGTGTTCGCAAAGTAGCCCACCATCAGCGCGGAGAAGAGCGGCCAGACGTGCACCCGCTTGATCGGATCCAGCAGGTAACGCCAGCGCAGTGCCCGCAGCCAATGCGCCACGAAGAGCGCCGTCACCCCCGGCAGCAGATACCAGTAGTCGGCCTCACGGAAGGCCTGCTGCATCCTGTGCACATCGACTTTGCGAAATGCCACCCAGAGAAACAGCACGCTGAGCGCCACGCCCACCAGCATCTTCCACCGATTTCCCGCGCGTGCCACCTTTGCCCTCCTCTGCTCTTTTCCTCCGGCATCGCTGCCCGGCTCCTTCTCCTCTACACGTTGAAGCGAAAGGTGATGACGTCGCCATCTTGCACAATGTAGTCTTTTCCTTCCAGGCGCAAGAGCCCTAACTCCCGGCAGCGTGCCAGAGAACCTTGCGCGTGGAGATCCACGTAGCTGACCACCTCGGCGCGGATGAAGCCCCGCTCGATATCGGTGTGCACGGCTCCAGCGGCCTGCTTGGCAGTGGTTCCCCGGGGGATTGTCCAGGCGCGCACCTCCTCGCTCACATAGGTGAAAAACGTCACCAGGCGCAGGAGCTCGTAGGACTTGCGCACCAGCCGAAACATTGCCGGCTCCTTGAGGCCCATTTCCTTTAAGAAGACCTGCGCGTCTTCAGGCTCCAGCTGGGCGATCTCCATCTCCACCTTTGCAGAGACTACATCCAATGCGCACCAGGGCCCAACTGCCAAGTCGGCGTGCGAGGCGACAATGGCCTGCTCTTCGGGTATCTGCTCTTCCCCAAGGTTGAGCACGATGAGGAGCGGCTTCAAGGTGAGGAACTGATAGGGCCGCACCAGACGCTCTTCTTCATGGCTCATGGTCAGACCGCGGAGGGGGCGCTCCTGCTCCAACTCTTGCAAGCAGCGCTCCATGAGCTGCAGCTCCTGTTGCTCTTCTCGGCTATGGGTCTTCGGTACGCTCTTTCTGAGCTTCTCCAGCCGATGCTCCACGATGTTCAGGTCCGAGAGTACAAACTCGGTGTGGAGGATGGAAAAGTCCCGCCGTGCGTCAATGCTCCCTTCCGGATGGAGAACCTGCGCGTCGGCAAACAGGCGCAGCACCACCAGCAGGGCATCGACCGTGCGCAGTCTGCCCAAGAGCTGGTCGCCGAGACCGCTCTTCGTGCTCACGCCTTTCTCGAGCCCAGCGACGTCAACGTACTCGACCGTGGTGGCGGTCACCTTCTTTGGTTGGAAGAGTTGCGCCAGAAAGTCCAAGCGCTGATCGGGCACTTTGACGACGCCAACGTGCGCCTCTTCCTTCGCCCCCAGGAAGCTGTCCACTTTGACATGCCCCCTGGTGAGAGCGTTGAACAGGGTGGTCTTTCCTGACAGCGGTAAACCGACAATGCCTATGCGCACGGCATGCCCTCCTCACTGATAGGCCGACCGCCCCTTGGGCACCTTGCAAAGCCTTGCCTGGGTGGCTCCCCGGGAGGCCCACGTATTTTCTATTTACCGGCAAGGGCTCAGGGGTGCGCGCCAATTCTCTCACAAGCGCCTGGAAACAATCCCAATCAGGCAGCCGGCAGGCGTGCTCTCCCTTTCTTCGGCAGCCAAGCCCTGTGCCAGCTCATCGTGGCGGCACTCTCGTCTGCCTCGTCACCGGCAGATGCAGTTGCCTCGCTCAACGAGCCTTTCCTCTCACCGGCAGAGCACCACCTTCTGGTGCGCCTGGCTGCTCCCGGCACTGACCGTGAGCACATAGACCCCGCTCGGCACGGACACCCCCGCCTGGTCGCGTCCGGGCCAGTTCACCGTGTGAAGGCCTGGGAGTGCGGCGGCAAGG
>JACIZP010000058.1 GCA_014359355.1 Calditrichota bacterium
GGCGCGGCAGTGAAGTGGATCACGGCGCCCGGCCGCATCGACGACTTTGATTTCGCCGCCGATGGCACCATGTATGCGGGCGGCAAGGGCGATGCTCTCTACAACATCAAGCAGGACGGGAGCGCAACGGCGGTGGCCGACTACCCCAACACCTATATTCGCGCTGTGCGCGTGTTCCAGGACTATGTCTACATTGGCGGCAGGGACGACGCTACCGGCCGTCACTACGTGTGGCGCAACAGAATTCAGCCGGACGGTACCCTTGCCCCAAAAGAGGTCTATTTCGACTGGGGTGCCAAGATCGACACAACCTCCGAGGTGCAGTCCATCACCTTCGCGGCGGATGGGGATCTTTACATCGGCACCAATGCCCCGCAGGCCGTGGTGGTGGTCCACCCGGATGGCTCGTTCGAACCGCTCTATCCCGGAGTGCTGGAACCGGCAAGCAACTACTTGGCATGGGGTAACAGCAACTTCCTTTACATCTGTCGGCGCAGTGACGATCCGAAGAAGAAGGCGGTGCTCAAGGTCAATATGCTCAAGCAGGGCGCGCCCTACTACGGGCGCACGTGATATTTTGCGCGGCGCGAAAGAAATTGCTTGACTTTTTCGCCCAAGTTCGGTATATTGCCGGGTGCGTTGTCTACTCCATCGGGGAAGGATGTTACGGAGCAAATGACGGGTTGCAGGAAGAGGAGGTGGGGACAAGAAGGCACGGGGAAGCGAAAGGAGGTGGTGCGACGGCGACTGACTGCCCCCAAGTGGGGCGAGGGGGAAGCATAGGAGCGTCGGTTGTTGGCAGTAAACGTGGAGGACACGAGCGATGAAGAAGGTACTGTTGACAGTAGCGGCTATGGCTCTCCTGACCTCACTGGCTGCGGCCCAGTGGGTGTTCGACGGCGACTTTGCTTTCAAGCCTCAGCCGCACGGCATTGTCATCACCCCGGACGACAAAGTGTGGATCGGCTGCTATGCCTACACCGACACCTTGGTCCTGCCGAGCGGAACCAAGAAGCCCATCAAGCCCATCTGGATTTTCGACAAGCAGGGCAATGTGGTTGACAAGGTGATCTTTGTCACCAGTGCTGGCAATCCCGACACTTTGTTCAACGGCTGCCGTGGGATGGCGCTGGATCATAACGGCAACGTGCTCTACAGCGCGTACGATGACGTCTGGCGGATCAACTACCAGACCAAGGAGACGATGAACTACGCCTCCCCGAAGCCAGGCGCTTCGTTGACAGAAGCCGCCGAGGATGCCAACGGGTACATCTACATCACCACCGTTTTGAACGGAAACCCAGGCTTCATCTACGACAGCGATTTTGAGCTTTACAGCTACTTCGCCGACACGGTCAAGACCATCCAGCGGAGTGTATTGACCAGTGAGGATGGCAAGGATGTGTACGTCGGCGCCATCTACGCGGCACCGTACCAGGGCGTTCGCCACTACTACAGCCCGGATGGCCCGGATGGCACGTACACCCTTGTGGACACCCTTGGCACCATCTACAGCGGCGCAACCGTGGTGCGCGCCATGTGGGCGCAGTGCCTCGACTGGGACCCCTGGGGCATGATGTGGGTCGGCACCTACTGGGACAATGCTGCCACCGACTTTAAGAGCTGGTACCAGCTGGATCCCAACAAGGGCTTCGCGGTGGTGGACAGCCTGTGCGAACCTGCTGGCAATCCGACCAGCGACCCGAATCCGCCGGTGGGCGGCAAGATCTTCTCGCCGCGCGGTGTTGCCTTCTACGAGGAGGGTGGTGTGTGGTACGCGCTGGCCAACGACTTTGACGGTGGCGTGACCAAGCGCTTCAAGAACCCCAACCCCTACACCGGCATCGTCGAGGTGCGCAACGGCAGCGTGATCCGGGACTATGGGCTGATGCAGAACTACCCGAACCCGTTCAACCCGGTCACGACCATCCCGTTCACGCTGGCCAAGGCCAGCTTTGTGGAGCTCAAGGTCTACGACATGAACGGGCGTGAGATCAAGACCTTGCTCAGCCAGAAGATGAACGAAGGCGAGCACAAGGTCACCTTCGACGCCTCTGGCCTCCCCACTGGCCACTACTTCTACCGGCTGGTGGTTGATGGCAAGATCATGACCAAGTCGATGACCTTGGTGAAGTAGACCGAGTTCACCGTTGGTCGCCCGAGAGGCCGTTGGCAGCGCCCAACGGCCTCTCTTTTTGCCCTATGGGCAATGACGAAATTCGTGCTTGATTTTCCGACAGGCATTGTAGAAATTTGCATAAGGCAACCGGAGGGCATCGAAGATGCGGGCAGGCAAGTGGCAGAGCCATTGGGTTTGGGTCGGGCTGTTGTCCCTGATGCTGGGGGCAGCTGCATGGCGTCCCGCCGCAGGCGGTGGCACCGTGTACCTGGTATTGGGCTCAGATACTGCCATTTGGGACGGGATGGATGTTGCCCGCTACGACTGCCTCTATCGCCTTGACCTCTACACCGACCCGACGCGCAATGCCTACAAGGTCATGGACCCTGCCTATCGCCAGCGCTTTGTGGACTCTTACGGCCAGCCTCTGAAGATGACCTGGTGGATGATGGCCGGCAACATCTTCCGCTACGCGCGCAACACCGACGTCCCCTTGCCGAACATCATGACCATGTACCTGATGAAGAAGTACCACGGCGAGAACGTGATCGCCAACGGCGACGAGCTCTCTCTCCACTACCACACTTTCTTGTGGAGCGACTATGACGGCGATGGTCGCTGGTGGTGGAACCAGGCGCGGACGTTCCTGGAGTGCCGGGACGACTTTGATGTGACTCTCGCCCAGCTGCTGCTTGAGGAGCAAGTTTTTCCGGTCTCGTTTCGCAGCGGCTGGCACTACATGGACAACGACTGGCAGCGCTATCTCAACCAGCTCCTGCCGTTTAGCATGCATAACGACTACCCGGTGCGTGGCGTCGACACCACCGAGCCCTTGGACAATGTGATTGATTGGTCACAGGCGCCGAGCCAGTGGGTGCCGTACCATCCTTCTGAAGAGAACTACCAGATACCGGGCGAGGGCGCAGGATGGAACGTGCGGTCGGCGCACTTTTCGACCACTCTGGCAAGAGGCTATCTGGAAGAGATATTCGCTGAGGCGCATCGGGGGGTCGATCAGGTTGCCTGCATTTGGGGGCATTTGCCGGAGAGCGACTTTTTGGGGAACATTGCCAGGATCGACAGCGCCGCTCACGCCGCTGCCGCTCGTTACCCGGACGTGACCTTTCGCTACTGCACGGCGGTGGAAGCCATGCAGCGCTGGCTGCGCACCGATGATGCCACGCCGCCGACCCTCACGGTGGACATCGTTGGCAGCGGAGGCAATGCCTACCTGCGCATCCGGAGCGATGAGCCCATCTTCCAGCCGCAGCCCGTGGTGGCGTTCAAGGACGTCTACGAAGAATATGGCCTGTTACCCTGTCGTGCCGCGGGGACAAATGTGTGGGAGGCGACCTTGCCAACGCAGAGGCTCGCCAAGGTGGGCGTGGCCGTATGCGACACCGTCGGCAACCAGACGCTAATGGTCCATCGCTTCTTGCCTGATGACCTCTTTTGCGACGATGAAAGCGGCCACCTCATGCCGGTAGCAGGCTCATGGAGTAGCGTCGCGCAGGGGGCGTGGGGGCGCACCGCGCAAAAGGCCACCGTCGCCGCTGGCGACAGCGCCGTGGTGCGCTGGTATCCGCAGTTGGCAGCGGAGGGGGTCTACAACGTCTTTGTGCAGGTGCCGGCGGTGAGCAACCCGGCACCGGAGACGGTGTTTAGGCTCTTTGACCGTGGGGCCTGCGTGGGCGCGACTTTGTTCGAGCAGCCCCTGCGCGCCGGGGAGTGGCACTATCTGGCGACGGCGGCGCTCTCCTCAGGCCCTGAGACTTTCTTGGAAATGGTGGCGCGCGGCGGACAAACAGGAGGGACGGCGGTGGCGGACGTGGCGAAGTTCTCGGCCCTCGTCCGCGATCGGGACCTGCAGGTGCTACCGCCGGTGGTTGACCTTGGGGAGGTGAGCCGTCGCGATACTGTCCGTTTTTCCCTGCAACTGCAGAACAGGGGGGTAGAGGAGCTTACCGTCACTGGGTATGCCTCGGCTGGCGGCGAGCTGTCATGCCCGACGACCTTCCCGCTGCGTATCCCTGCCATGGGCCGGGTGAGGCTACCTGTGCATGCCTTCTGGACGCGGTCAGGAGCGAGGATCGATTCGCTCACCCTTTTCAGCGACGACCAGCGGAAACCACGGCTCACTGTCGCGGTGACGGCGCGCGTGCAGAATTACTTCTTGGTCGTGGACAATGAGGATCAGGGGCACTATGCCGAGTTCGGCGAGTGGCGCTACAGCGTGGCCCAGGCCTATGGGCCGACCAGTCGCTATGCACCGCTGAACCAGACGCCACGTGCCTATGCCACCTTCACCGGGGTTCTCGAAGTTGCCGGCGTCTACGAAGTTTTCGAGATTGTCCCAACCACGGTGAATTCCACCAATAACGCTCTGTACGTGGTGAGCATTGCCGGCATCCCTTTGGACTCGGTGGTGGTGAACCAAAATGCAGGCAGC
>JACIZP010000059.1 GCA_014359355.1 Calditrichota bacterium
CTGCAGACACCTGAGGGACAAGCGCTGAAAGCCGTATGGGAGCGCTATGAACCCCAATTCGCCTTCAACCTTCACGACCAAAGCGGCAGAAGGACGGTGGGAAGCAGCGGGAAATTGGCGGCAGTCGCCCTGCTTGCCCCACCCTTCGACTGGGAACAGAGCGACAATCCGGTGCGGGTGCGGGCCAAGAAGGTAGCTGCGGTCATCGCCCAGTCCCTTGCGCCTTTCGTCTACGGGCACATCTCCCGTTACGATGCCGGATACATGCCCCGCGCATTCGGTGACGCAATGCAGGCATGGGGTACGAGCACGGTCTTGCTGGAAACGGGAGGATGGTACAGAGATGACCCCCAGTTCATGGTGCGGCTCAACTTTGTAGCGCTTCTTACGGCGCTGCACACCATTGCCACAGGAGCCGTCGAATTGGCAAATCCCGCCCTGTACGATGCGCTGCCTGAGAACGGTGACCCCCTCTACGACCTGTTGGTGATGGACGCACTGGTGTGGGATGGCGTCCATGAGCTGGCCTTCCGCGCCGACCTTGCCATCAACTTCGACGCCGCCGGGAAAGGAGGAAGCGACACCTTGGGCGTGATCGTCGATCTCGGTGACCTCGACGGTCTTGCTGCCAAGGACACCTTGGATGCATGCGGAAGGCTGGTAGTACCTGGTTTCTTTGCTCTGGTAAGCGGCGCGGAAGAGGTCTCCCTGGCGGATTCCCTGCGAGCGCTTCTTGCTGCAGGCTGCACCTCGGCCATCTGCGTCGCTCCCCTCCAGAGCGCCAGCCAGCTCTTGGAGCGACTTGCCTCCCGCGGGAAGGGGGTCACCAACGTGGGCGTGGCGGTCTCCTCCGCGGCGTGGGCGCCGGACGACACCTGCGCGGCATTGCGACTTGCTGCCTGTTTTGCGAATGGGGTGCTGGGCATGGTGGTGGAAGGGGACACAGCAACAAAACCCAGCGGCCTTGGTCAAGAGGTGGTGAGCTGGTTCGGTCGCCCGGTCATTGGCGCGGAGAAACTTTCGGGCGCCGGGGGAACGCCCGCCGGAACCTGGGAGCGCTTGAAAAGGCGGACCTCCAGCGTGGCAGAGGCCTTTCACCTTGTCGATAGGGGTTCCATCGCGGTTGGGAAGGTTGCCGACCTGACCTTCCTGGAAGTGCCCACAGCAGGCGTGCCCGAGGGACTTGCCAGCGCGAAAGTGACGCACGTGATGATCGGCGGCAGAGTGGTCTGGGAGAGCGGTCGGCTGGTGCGCGCTGATGGAGGGCGACTTCTGGCACGACCCGCCCCAGGCAGACGCTGACCATCCGCAGCGCGGGTCCGATGCCGTATAGGGTGATGTCCCGAGTCCGAGGGGAAGGAGCGGCGAAGCAACAAACCAATTGACTTTTAGGCCGCCGTTTTGTAAATTGACATCCGTTTCTGCGAGGAGGCTCAGAGGTGATCGACGGCGTGAAGCTCAAAAGGCTGCGTGTGATTCCAGACGAACGCGGCCGCCTCATGGAGATGTTGAGGGCTGACGACGAGATGTTCTCCAAGTTCGGCCAGGTCTACATGACCACTACCTATCCCGGCATCATCAAGGGGTGGCACTACCACAAGCTCCAGGAGGACAATATCGTCGTCGTCAAAGGAATGCTCAAAGTGGTGCTTTACGACGATCGCCCAGATTCTCCCACTCGGGGCGAAGTGAATGAGTTCTTCATTGGCGAGCACAATCCGGTCCTGGTTCACGTCCCTGTCGGGGTTCTGCACGGCTGGAAGTGCATTGGCCAAGAGGAGGCGATTGTGGTGAACACGGTGACCGAGCCCTACAACTATGCCCAACCGGATGAGTACCGCCTGCCGTACGATTCGCCTCAGGTGCCGTACAATTGGGACGTCAAGATGGGCTAACCGACGAGGGGAATCTCGCCCATGACCACTTATTTGGTGACTGGTGGAGCTGGCTTTATCGGTAGCAACTATGTGCACTTTCTGTTGCGCACCTATGACGACGTGCGCGTCATCAACTTAGACAAACTTACCTACGCGGGTAATCTCAACAACCTACGCGATGTGCAAGATGACCCGCGCTACCGGTTCGTGAGGGGGGACATTTGCGACCGGGCCTTGGTGAGCCAGCTTATGAAAGGGGTCGACGTGGTGGTTAACTTTGCCGCCGAGAGCCACGTGGACCGCTCAATCGGTGCGCCGGACGACTTTATCAAGACCGACGTCTTTGGCGCCTTTGTACTGCTGGAGTGTGCCCGCGAGCATCGCGTGCAAAAGTTCATCCAGATCAGCACGGATGAAGTCTATGGGAGCATCGAGCAGGGGTCCTTCACGGAGGAATCGCCGCTCAAGCCGTCCAGTCCCTACTCCGCCTCCAAGGCAGGTGCGGACCGCTTGGCCCACTCTTACTTCGTCACTTATGGGCTGCCGGTGATCATCACCCGCTGTTCCAATAACTTTGGGCCCTATCAGTATCCGGAGAAACTCATCCCGCTCTTTGTCACCAACGCGCTGGACGATAAGGCGCTGCCGATCTATGGTGACGGCAAGAACGTACGGGACTGGATCTACGTTGAGGACCATTGCGAAGCGATCGACCTCCTGGTGCACCGCGGCGTTGACGGGGAGACTTACAACATCGGCGCGGGGAACGAGAAGAACAATTTGGAAATCACGGCCATCATCTTGGAGGAGCTGGCCAAGCCCAAGGAGCTGATGACCTTTGTCAAAGACCGGCCCGGCCACGATCGGCGTTATTCGGTGAGTACGGAGAAGATCCGGGCGTTGGGTTGGCAGCCGCGCCACCAGTTCCGAGAGGCGATGGCTTCCACTATCAGGTGGTATCGCGACAACCGTTGGTGGTGGGAACCCCTCAAGAGCGGGGAATATCTCGCATACTACCGGGCGCACTACCAGCGGGATCTATGAAGCTCGCTGCTCGTGCGCGTTTTGTGGAGTGGAATGGTCATCCAGTTCGGTAGACCGCTCGACCATTCCATTCTTTTTGATCGAGACAAAAAGCGGAGTGCAGACACAACAACTAAGGACTGGAGAGGAGCAGATGCAGGACAAAATCGCAGACCGGACAGCAAAGATCGGCATCGTTGGTTTGGGGTATGTGGGACTCCCCTTAGCAGTGGAATTCGCCAAGAAGGGGTTCCCGGTGGTGGGCATTGACAAATCAGCGGCCAAAGTGGAAAAGATCAACCGCGGCGAGAACTACATCGACGACGTGGACGACAATGAGCTGGCAGCCTGCGTGAAGGAGGGCAAGCTGTCGGCGACCACCAGCTACGCGTGCGTGCCGGACTTGGACGTGATCTACATCTGCGTGCCGACGCCATTTACCGACAACAAGGAACCTGATGTGTCCTACATCGTAGATTCGGCCACGGAAATCGCCAAGGGGCTGCGGAAGGGGCAACTCGTCATCCTCAAGAGCACGACCTTTCCAGAGACGACCGAAAAGGTCGTGCAGCCGATTCTTGAGAAGACCGGGCTGAAAGTGGGAAAGGATTTCCATCTGGCCTTTTCGCCGGAACGGATCGACCCCGGCAACAAGAAGTTCACCACTGCCAATACACCCACGGTGGTCGGCGGCGTGACCAAACGGTGTACAGAGCTCGCTTGCGCCATAACCGGACAAGTTGTTTCCCAGGTGGTTCCGGTTTCCAGCCCACGTGTGGCGGAGATGGAGAAGCTGCTGGAGAACATCTTCCGCAGTGTGAACATCGCCTTGGTGAACGAGCTCGCCCGACTGTGCGACCGCATGGGCGGCATCGACGTGTGGGAGGTCATCGAGGCGGCATCAACCAAGCCGTTCGGTTTCATGCCCTTCTACCCGGGGCCGGGCATCGGCGGCCATTGCATCCTTGTCGACCCATACTATTTGGCTTGGAAGGCCAGGGAGTACGATTTTCACACCAACTTCATCGAGCTGGCTGCCGAGACCAACGAAGATATGCCGTTTTACGTCATGGGCATGGTCCGGCGGGTGCTTTGCGACCGCGGCATTGCTTTTGGTAAGGCAAAGATCCTCATTCTTGGCGTGGCCTTCAAACGCGACATTGACGACGTGCGTAACTCCCCAGCGCTCAAGGTGATGGAACTCCTGGTTAACCGCGGTGCCAAGCACGTCGCGTACAACGACCCCTACGTGCCCAAGGTGATCGTCGACGGCAAAGAGTTTCGCTCCGTAAAGCTGACCAGGCAGGCCATTGCCGGCGCGGACTTGGTGCTGATTACCACCGACCATTCGTGCTATGACTATGAGCTCATTGTCCGCCACGCCAAGAACATCGTCGACACCCGCAACGCGACGCGCAACGTGAAGGGCCGGGAGAAGAAGGTCACGCTTCTGGGAGGCGGAAGGCGGTTGTAGACGCGCCGCTTGGCAGGATCTGGGAGAAGTCTTGCTGCACGCCTGATGATAGTTGCTTGAGCAGTCAGGGAGGGATGGCAAGCGGATTTTGAGAAGCGGGAAGGTGGAGGAACATAGCCCAGCGAAATTGGCCAAGGAAGGCACTCTGCAGGAATTGATCGTGCGGTTACTGAAGCATTCCGGGGCCTATGCCTTGGCCACAGTGCTCAACCGCGCGGTGAATGTTGTGCTGCTTCCCCTCTATGCGCGCATGCTGGTGAAGGCCGAGTTCGGCGTGCTGGAAATTCTTACTGTTACCTCCACCGTGGTGATGTTGGTGCTGCAGCTGGGGATGGACTCGGCGCTCTTTCGCAGCGCCCTCTACCGGCACGGGGTGGACAAACGAGTCCTTACAAGCACCGCTCATTACTTTCTCGTCTTGACTGCACTGGTCGCGGTGGCGGTGCTCGTGGCGCTTGCCGGACCGATATCTCGGCTGCTGTTCGGCGACATGGGCTATGTCTGGCTCCTCCGTTTGGTTTTTGTGGGTGACTTTTTCCTGGTGTGCAACACCATCCCCATGGCGAGGCTGCGCATCGACGAAAAGTCGCTCAAGTTCGCCCTAATCGCAAGCGCCAATTTCGTGCTCAGTATTTCACTGAACGTCCTGTTCGTCGGGGTCCTCAGGCGGCGGGTGGAGGGCGCAGTGCTGGCTAACACGCTGGCGGCCCTGCTTTTTGCCTCCATCTACCTGGTGGTGATTTGGCCTGAGTTGGGCCCGGCGATCTCCGTAAGAGAGTTGAAGGAGATGCTGGCCTACGGGCTTCCGCTGGTCCCTGCCGCCGCATGCAACATGGTGCTGATGATGTCGGACCGGTACTTGCTGCGTTTCCTGGCGGACTTGGACCAGGTGGCCATGTACGCTGCGGCCACCCGCCTTGGGGTGATGATGATGCTCTTGGTGAGCGCCTTCCAATTGGCGTGGCCAGCGATCTTTTTCCCCATCGCCAGGCGGCAAGATGGGCCACGTACGTTCGCGCGACTGTTCGAGTTCTTCATGCTAGGCGTGTGCACCTTTGCCCTCTGGCTGGCGGTCTTTGCCAGAGACTTGATAGAGTTGCTGGCCACCAAGAGCTACTTGCCGGGCGCGCGGGTCGTGCCTCTTCTTGTGGCTTCCTTCGTGCTGTACGGCGTGTACTACTTCACCGCCATAGGGGTGCAAGTGAGGAAAAAGACCTATTTCCTCCCGCTTGGAATAGGCGTGGCAGCGGCGTTGAATCTGCTCTTGGGGTTGCATCTGGTGCCTCGCACCGGCATGATGGGTGCGGCGCTTGCGAAGGTACTCGCCTACGCGGTGCTGGCGGCGGTGATGTGGATGATCTCGCAGAGGCTCTACCGTGTGCCTTACGACATGGGCAAGTTCGCCCTCCTCCTCGGAACAGGAGTGGGGCTGTTCTTTCTCAGCACGCTGACGCCTCCGCGCTTAGCGGTGATGCCCGTCGCAGAACGCCTGGCAATTGTGGGTGCGTTTCCCGGGTTGATGCTTCTTTGCGGGTACGTGGATCGTGGTACTGTGCGTCGTCTTGCCACGGCTGTTTCCTCGAGCATGGCAAGGGGCAGAGCGACGACAGGTCACACGCCGCAAGACTGGAGCGAGATAGGGTGATGAACTAAGGTGTCGCTCCTGCCAGGCCCTGAACAGGGAGATGGTGAGAACTCATAGGCCGGGCGTATGGCGCAATTCTTGAGGTAACCGCCTCTGCAAACCGTTTCCGGAAAAGTAGCCCGCAATGCCGTGTTCGTGCTCATGGGCAGAATCGCGGTGTTGGGGTTGAACATGGTGACCATCGTCATCCTGGCCAGAGCATGGGGCGAGGAGATGTTCGGCATCTTTTCCTATGCCCTGGTAGTGGTGGGCCTCTTTGCCTTGCTCCCTGATTTTGGCATGCAGCCGGTGCTCATTCGCGAGATGGCGCGGCGACGGTCACAAGCCGGTGAGATTGTCGGGCTTGCGCTCTTCAGCAAAGCCGTGCTGGCGGCGATTGCTTTTTTGCTTTTGGCGATTGCTACGGCCGTTTTCTATCACGAGCCGCGTCTGCGTATGGCCCTCGCCTGGCTGAGCCTGACCATCCTCATTTCGGCAAAGCTGAACACCTTGCGGGTGGTCCTGGAGGGCGTGTTCCATGCCGACATGGACATGGGGCTGCCGGTTGTCTTTCAACTGGTCGACGGCGCGTTACAGGTTGCCCTGGTGGGCGCTCTGGTTCTGATTGGGGCAACACCGGGCCAGGTAATTGCCGGCTACGTCTTGTCCAATCTCCCCGGCCTGGTGTTGACAGTGGTGTATGTGCAGAAACGCACGCGGCCAGTTTTTCGCGTCGAACGTGCCGAGCTGCGCTGGCTGTTCAAGGAGTCGTTCCCCCTGTTCATTTACCTTGGCCTGACCATGCTGTACGAGCGCCTCGACGTGCTCTTTTTGAAATCCCTCTGGGGTGAGGCTGCGGTCGGGATCTATTCGACGGCCTTCCGCTTTACGGCTCCCCTGGGGTTTGTGCCTTTTGCTGTGGCCACTGCGCTTTATCCGGTAATGGCCAGGGCGGCGAGCGCCGAAGACGAGAAGCTCGGACTGGCATTCCGCATGGGGGTGAAGGGCTTGCTGGTCATTGGACTTGTTCTTGGGGTGGCGGGAACCATTGTCGGGAGGCCTCTGTTTCTTCTCCTTTTCGGGGAGAGGTTTGCCGGTGCCGCCTTGTCGTTCCAACTGTTGCTGTGGAGCCAGTGTTTCACCTTTCTGACGTTCTTTATGGTGGACTTTAACAACTCGCGCAACCGGCAGGGGCGGAACTCCCTGTTCATGCTGTGCATGCTGGTGCTGGCACTGCCGGTGCAATGGTGGTTCATCAGGCGCTTGGGGGTGACCGGCGCCGCGTGGGCCAAACTGATGCTTAATGGCGCAGGGCTCTGCGTGCTCTTTGGGCTCTCGTGGCGCGCGCTGACCGGGGAGCAGGCTGCGCTGGCGTGGCGCGCCGCTGCGGCGCTCGCGCTCTTCGTGGCGATTGCCGTCATGTACTTCCTTTTTGGTGGCCCTGTCCTGGTCTTTGCCGTGGGGCTTGTGGCTCTGTTGCTTGCCGGGTTGCATCGGTTGTTCACGCCACAGGAAAAGGCCCTTCTCCGGCAGGCGATGCGGACCTCCATTGCCGTGGCGCCACCGGCCGGGATTGGGTAGATGGGCGCTGTGCCCCACATGGCGCGGAAAGTACCGAGAAAGAGGGTTGCGGAGCGTCGGAACTGACACGATGCAGGTGGCGGGACCAAGGGTCTTGTTTGTTGGACGTGGACGTGTGCTGAGCATCGGCACGGTGAAGCACGTCGGAGGGACGGGGCCGCTCTGCCGCAGTCTTCGCCACGTGCATCGCTCTGCCCTGCGGGAGGCCGCGTAATGCTGGCCCGCATCGTCTTCTGGCTGAGCTTGGGTACGATTCTCTACACCTACGTGGGATACTACCTAATCCTCCTCGTGTGGTCACGGCTGCGCCCGCGTACCCGACGCAAGCAAGATGGTTTCATGCCCACGGTGTCCATGGTGGTGGCAGCCTACAATGAGGAGAAGGTCATCCGCGACAAGATAGAGAACTGCCGTGCCCTTGACTATCCGGTGGAGCGTATAGAGTTCCTTTTTGGCTCAGACGGCAGCACCGATGCCACTGTGGAGACGATCCGCTCGTGCGGAGTCCCGAACGTCCGAGTGCTCGCTTTTGCACAGCGGGAAGGCAAAGCGCGTGTGCTCAACAAACTTGTACCCGAAGCGCGAGGCGAGGTTCTGGTCTTCTCCGATGCCAACACGATCTATCAGCCTGATGCTCTGCGCAAGATGGTGGCGCATTTTGCGGACCCAAGCGTAGGGGGCGTGTGTGGCTACTTGCGGCTTATCAGCCCGGACCGGCGGGCGAGCAGCCAGGGAGAGGCCGTCTATTGGGACTATGAGAATCGCCTCAAGGAGATGGAAGGGCGCATCAAGACCGTTTTTGGTGCCACCGGCGGCATCTATGCCATTCGACGCGAGCTGTTCGTCCCTTTGCCGACGCACAAGATGGTCAACGATGACTTCTTGATCCCCCTGCGGATTGTCGGACAGGGCTACGATGTCGTCTATGAGGGGCAAGCGGTGGCCACAGAGTATACTTCGCCGCGGGTCAAAGGAGAGTTTCTGCGCAAGGTGAGAATCGGAGCGGCCAATTTCAATGTGTTGCCAGAGATCCGCAGCCTGCTGCATCCTCGGCGTGGGTACGTGGCTTTTGGCTTATGGTCGCACAAGCTCCTCCGCTGGCTGGTCCCGTTCATGCTGATCCTCTTGCTCGTGGCAAATCTCTGTGCGCTGGGCGCACCGTTTTTCAACTACTTTTTTCTCGTGCAGGGAGTGTTCTACCTACTGGTTATTCTGGGTTGGCTATTGAGTCTGGTGGGTGTCCGCCTGGGGGTGGTGACGTACGCCTACTACTTCGTGGTGATTCACATGGGACTGTTGGTGGGTTTTTTCAAGTTCTTGGTTGGCGGGCAGCCCGCGGCGTGGACGCGTGTGGAGCGATGAGCTGCGAGGAACAGTCATAAGCAAGGGAGTTTGAGAAAGAGCCGTGCCCAAGACGGTGCAAAGAATACTCCTCCTCCTTTCCGACTGCATAGCGTCCATGGGGGTGTTTTTGGCGTGGTGCTGGCTGCGCAAAGGAATGGGCTTCTTCGCCGAGACACAGGTGGGGAACCAGCTGGTCTTTGCCGCAATTCTGACGGCGTTCTGGGTGGTGGTGTTCTTCTTCTCGGGCCTGTACCGGCCCTGGTATGCGCAGTCGCGCATGGATGAACTCATCACGGTGCTCAAGGCCGTGACCTTCGGCATGGTTCTCCTGCTGTTGGCCACGACTGACTGGGACCGCGACCTGTCGCGGCCACCCTCGCTCAGTAGGATGATGATTGTGAGCTACTGGGGGCTGATGGCGGCGGCCGTGGGTGGTGGACGCGTCCTCTTACGCACCATCCAGCGCAAGCTGCTGGAGGCCGGGGTCGGCGTGCGCCGGACGCTCATCGTCGGTTGGAACGACAAGGCGCGCAAGTTGTTCGACGACCTTCTCCGCTATCCGGCCCTGGGTCACCGCGTGGTAGGATTCATCGACGCTTCGGCCAAGGAGGGCAGAGGCCAACATCGTGGGTGTCCGGTACTCGGCGGCCTGCGCGATTTGGGCGAAGTGGTGGTGAGGGAACAGATCGAGGAAGTCATAATCGCCCTGGAGGGGAACTCGCGGCGGAAGACGGTGGACGTCATTGCCCGCTGCGAGGGGCTGCCGGTCAACATCAAGATTCAGCCTGACCTGTACGACATCGTCACCGGTCAGATGCGCACCAACCAGATCTACGGTTTCCCGCTCATCGAGGTTTTTCCGCAGCTCATGCCTCCCTGGGAACGCAAGGCAAAGCGCGCCCTGGATGTGGTCGTATCTATCGTCGTCCTGGTGGGATTTCTGCCTCTCTGGTTGCTGGTTGCCCTGCTCATCAAGCTGGACTCGCCGGGGCCGGTGTTTTACAAGCAGAGTCGGGTCGGAAGAGGAGGGAGGCACTTTGAGATCTACAAGTTCCGCTCGATGATCGTCGGAGCCGAGAAGCTCACCGGTCCGGTGTGGGCGGGCAAGAACGACCCGCGGGTCACCAGAGTCGGGCGCATCATCCGGCGCCTGCGCATCGACGAGATCCCGCAGTTCATCAATGTGCTCAAGAACGACATGAGCCTGGTGGGACCGCGTCCGGAGCGGCCCTACTTTGTGGAGAAGCTGAAGCGCCACGTTCGCCTGTACACCAGACGGCTCATGGTCAAGCCGGGCATTACCGGATGGGCGCAGATCAAAGGGACCTATGACGAATCCCTGGAAGACGTCAAGCGGAAGCTGGAGTACGATTTCTACTATGTCGAGAACATGTCGCTCCGCATGGACATGAAGATTATCCTCAGGACGATCTGGGTGATGCTCACGGGCAAAGGGCAATAGAGGACCAACTGCGATGCTTGATCTGAAATTCATTCGCGAGAATGTGGACCTGGTACGACAGGCCATTGCCAACAAGCGCGAAGACGTGAATTTGGACCGGCTGCTGGAGTTGGACGAGCGGCGGCGCGCCATTTTGGCCGAAGGCGAGGCGCTCAAGGCACAGCGCAACAAGGTCTCCGAGACCATTGCGTCCATGAAGAAGCGCGGTGAGGATGCCTCGGCCTTGATCCAGGAAATGGGCAAGGTTGCCGACCGCATAAAGGAGCTGGATGGGCAGCTGGACGACCTGGCGAAGGCCATCTACGAGGTTCAGATCAGGATTCCCAACGTTCCGCACCCCAGTGTGCCCATAGGGGATGAATCGGCCAACGTGGTCATCAAGCACTGGGGGACTGTGGAGACCTTTGACTTTCAGCCAAAGACCCACTGGGAGATCGGCGAAAGCCTGGGCATACTGGATCTGGCGGGCGGTGCGAAAGTAGCCGGTGCCTTCTTCGTCAACTTCCGGGGACTGGGCGCCAAGTTGGAGCGCGCCCTGATCAATTTCATGCTCGATCTGCATGTGCAAAAACACGGCTACACCGAGGTCTTTCCGCCCTTTGTCACCAAGCGAGAGAGCATGTTCGGTACCGGGCAGATTCCCAAGCTCGAAAAGGACATGTACCGCATTGAGGAGGACGACCTTTTCCTGAT